>JBIOWL010000449.1:0-4931 GCA_044868645.1 Aestuariivirga sp. | reverse complement strand
CCCACTCTCATACACGAAGCTGCCACCCGTTTCGCAAGCAAAAGCTCTAGGGGCGAATTGTGCCAGCAAATGGGCGCTGGCCCCAGTTTGCTTGCCGTGCCGGAGGCGAACGACTATGGTGCCGCGAACTTTTGAAGAAGCGGCCTTTTCACACTAAGTCCGTTAAGGTTTAGAGTTTCTTACCAAGCTGTAAATTTTGGAGTGCAGAACCGTGAAGATACAGGGATCAATCCCCGCCTTGATCACACCCATGAAGGACGGCGCCGTCGATGAGAAGGCGTTCCGTAAATTCGTGGCCTGGCAGATCAAGGACGGCAGTCACGGCCTGGTTCCCGTCGGAACAACCGGCGAAAGCCCGACGGTAACGCCCGAAGAACACAAGCGCATCATAGAGATCTGCATCGAAGAGGCGGACGGCAAGGTGCCGGTCATCGCCGGCACCGGCTCGAACAACACCGCCGAAGCAATCGAATACACCGAGCATGCCAAGAGGGCAGGCGCGGACGCTGCCTTGATTGTCGTGCCCTATTACAACAGGCCGACCCAGGACGGCATCTATGCCCATTTCAAGGCCATCGCCGATGCCGTCGACATTCCAATCTTCATCTACAATGTGCCAAGCCGCACGGTTGCGAATATTTCTGTGGAAACATTGGCGCGCCTTGCCAAGGATTGCCGCAACATCGTCGGCACCAAGGATGCTTCCGCCGATCTCACCCGGCCTTCGCGCCAGCGACTCATCTCGGGCGAAGGTTTCATACAATTGTCGGGTGAGGATGGCACGGCCCTGGGCTTCAATGCCCATGGCGGAGTGGGCTGCATTTCGGTGACGGCAAATGTGGCGCCGCGCCTCTGCTCAGAGTTCCAGGAAGCAACCTTGAAGTCTGACTATAAGGCGGCGTTGAAGCTGCAGGACCGGCTGATGCCGCTGCACCACGCGCTCTTTGTCGAAACAAGCCCCGGTCCCATCAAATATGCCGTGAGCCTCCTGGGCCATTGCACGCCGGAAGCGCGCCTTCCCATGGTGCCGGTTTCAGACAGCACCAAGAAGGTGGTGAAGGACGCCATGGTCCACGCGGGCCTTCTCAACTGAGATGTCGTCGAAGAGTGGCGGAGCGAAAAAATCCAAAGGCGCGAGCGGCATCACCGTCAAGGGTGACAACCGCCGCGCCCGCTTCGACTATGAGCTGATCGAAACCTTCGAGGCCGGCATTGAGCTTGTCGGCTCGGAAGTGAAGTCGCTGCGCAACACCAGCGTCAATCTCGGCGAAAGCTACGCTGCCATGAAGGGCAGCGAACTTTTCCTGCTCAACTCTAACATTCCGGAATATCGCGAGGCCAATCGCTTCAATCACGATCCCAAGCGCCCGCGCCGCTTGCTGCTTCATCGCAAGCAGATCGACAAGCTGGCGGCGGGGGTTTTGCGCGAAGGGCTGACCATCGTGCCGCTCAAGATGTTCTTCAACACCAAGGGCAGGGTGAAGGTGGACATTGCGCTCGCCAAGGGCCGCAAGCTTCACGACAAGCGCGAGAACATCAAGAGCAGGGATTGGGGCCGCGAAAAAGCGAGGCTGCTCCGTGACCGCGGATGACCTGACAGGCATGGTCCTGCCTAAAATCGCACTGCCTTCAACCGGCGGCGGCTTTGTTGATCCCTCCGCCTTTGAAGGCCTCGCCGCACTCATCATTCATCCTTACACGGGAAAGCCCGGCGTTCCCGACCCGCCGGGTTGGGATCATATTGACGGCGCCCACGGCTCAACGCCGCAACTTCTCGCCTACCGCGCCCTTCGCGCAGATTTTGAAAAGCGTGGCGTAACTCTTTGTGGCATAAGCCTTCTTTCGCCGGACTGGCAGCAGGAATTTGTCCACAGGACAAGCCTTACCTTCGATCTTCTCTCCGATGCCGGACGCAAACTCACCTCCGCATTGCAGCTTGAAACCTTTGTTGCCGGAGACCGCAGCTTCCTGCGCCGCCGCACCCTTCTGGCAAGGAACGGCACAATCATTCTGGACAGGCGCCATATTGATCCGCCGGATGGCGATGCAACTGCAGTGCTCAAATGGCTTGTGGACGCATGATCCTCATCGCCCTCGGGAGCAATCTGCCAGGGCCATGGGGCGCGCCGCGCCAGACGCTTCTGCGGGCATTAAAGGAAATGCCGCAGCATAACATCCGTGTACGGAATGTCTCGCGCCTGCTTGAAACGAAACCCTTCGGCGTCACCAACCAGCCCGGCTTCGTCAATGCCGTTGCCTCGGTTGAATCGGCGCTCGCCCCCGAAACCTTGATGCGCGCGCTCCATATGATCGAGCGCAAGGCGGGCAGGGCGCGCCGCAAGCGCTGGGGGCCGCGCACCCTCGATCTTGATCTCATCGATTACCACGGGCTGATCCGAAGACCATCCCGCACCAGCATCAAGCCCCTGGCGCTGCCCCATCCCGGCATTAACGAAAGAACCTTCGTTCTTGAGCCTCTAGTTGAAATTGCCCCGCGCTGGCGCCATCCTGTGAGCCGCGAACTTGCCGCGGTAACGCTCCGGAAACTATACCGCTTAAAGCGCGGTTAAGCGCAAAGCGGGCACAATTGCGGCGAGCCTTCGCGCGTCAATTGAAGGCCGGGTGGATCATGCGTCTTCTTTTGTATATCGGAATTACCGCTGCCTTGGGTGGTCAAGCATTTGCCGCAAGCCTTCCCAACCCGGAGTCTGTTGAAGTCCTTGGTGCCATGCAAGGCTCCACCCGCACGACAACGGGCTGGGTCAACAGGATGCCCGAAGAGATCGTCTTCACCTTCGATCACTCGCCATCTCTGCCCAATCTCAAAAGCGAAATCGTCCCATTCTCCCGCCCCATGCCGGCCGGCTCCATTCTCGTGCAGACAAAGCAGCGCAAGCTCTTTTTCGTGTTGGGAGAGGGCCAAGCCATTGAATATCCGGTGGGAGTCGGCAAGCAGGGCTTTACGTGGGTTGGCACCAACCAGATCACTCGCAAGGCCGAATGGCCAAGCTGGCACCCGCCGCTCGCCATGATCGAACGTGAAGCGGAGAAGGGCAGGTACCTGCCCGACATGATGGAAGGCGGCGAGGACAACCCCCTCGGCGCGCGTGCTCTTTATATCGGCGACACCGAGTATCGCATTCACGGCACAACCCAGCCCTGGAGCATAGGAAAAGCCGTCTCATCCGGCTGCATCCGCATGCTCAACGAGCATGTCGTCGACCTTTATGACCGCGTCGCCATGGGCGCGCTTGTAACCGTTGAGTAGTCGCTTACCAAGCCGCTTAACGCTAACTGCCTCTTAACTTCCTTCCGCCATGATCGACGAACCATCGCGTGTGTGTGTTGCGGAGTTTGCGTATGCGTTCCTATCTTGTTCGCGGTCTTTTTGGCCGCGCTGTGCCCCGTTCTCTGGTGACGGTTGCCGCGGCGGCTTTGCTCGCCGGCTGCTCAGGCTCGATCGATCGCTTCAACAACAAGCAGGCCTACGACAATCCTTCCGACGCCGATCCCGTCTACACGGCTTCCGTGCCCAAGCCGAAGAAGCTCAAGCGTCCGGTCTATTCCGAGCCGGATTACAGCGCTGCGTCCGATGAAGAGCAGATCATTGAAAGCCCGGTAAGGCGCGCTGCCGTTCCGCAGACCAATAGCTACAACTACGCGGACGCCTACACCAAGCCTTCCTACAAGAAGCCGAGATACGTGGCTCCCGTCGAAGAGAGCTATGACGATGCCAGCTACGAGCAACCGGCTCCTGCGCCCATCAGGCGCAAGAAGATCTATGCCGAAGAGTCCTATGACACAGGCTCCATGGAAGCCGTCAATGGCCGCGTGACCGTTGGCCCCGGCATGACTCTTTACTCGATTGCCAGAACCAATGGCGTCACGGTGCAGGATGTCGCTGACGCCAACAACCTTGTCGAACCCTACATGCTGATGACCGGGCAGACCTTGCGCATTCCCGGCGGTGACGAAACTATTGCCGCAACGCCGCGCAAGAAGAAGCTTCGCCAGCCTGTTGAAGAAAGCATGGACGTTGCTTCCGATGAGGAGCCAATTGCAAAGCCGAAGAAATCCAAGCGTGGGCTAACCCATACGGTCGAGGAAGGCGAAACGCTCTATTCGCTGGGCCGCAAATATGGCGTGTCTCCCTTCGTGATCGCCGATGCCAATGGCATGACAGCCAGGGAAGGTCTTGCCATCGGCCAGAGGATCCGCATTCCCGGCGCCACCCAACAGGTGGCCGCTGCTGAACCGGTAGAAGAAGAGATTGCAGCGCCTAAGAAGATCAAGTCGAAGAAGGCGCCGCTCTCTCTGCCTGATGAGGAAGAGACTGCTCAGGCCGATCCTGACGAAGAACAAGCCATCGGCGAAACTGAAACGGCCACTGCCAAGAAGACAGTTGTGGAGGAAGAACCCGAGCAGCAGGAGGCATCTGCGCCTGCCGCTGTCAATGGCCTCACGCTCCGCTGGCCCGTCAAGGGCAAGGTCATCTCCACCTTCGGCAACAAGCCCAATGGCCTCAAGAATGAAGGCATCAACATCGCCGTGCCGGAAGGAACGGAAGTGCGCGCCGCTGGCGCAGGTGTCGTCGCCTATGCCGGCAATGAGCTCAAGGGCTACGGCAATCTCGTGCTGATCCGTCATCAAGGCGGCTACGTAACGGCTTACGCTCACGCCAAGTCTTTGAAGGTGAAGCGCGGGGATCAGGTCAAGCGCGGCGATGTCATCGCGCTCGCAGGCCAGACGGGCGCAGTGAACAGCCCGCAGCTCCACTTCGAAGTGCGCAAGGGCGCAACCGCCCTTGATCCGCTGAAGTGGAGCTGCGGGCTGTTCACTGCGCCCGTCTGGCCTGCGAGCGCGATGACATCGCCGCGCTTGACCTGATCGCCGCGCTTCACCTTCAAAGACTTGGCGTGGGCATAGGCCGT
>JBIOWL010000448.1:0-4545 GCA_044868645.1 Aestuariivirga sp. | reverse complement strand
GACCTTATCCACCGAAACAGGCTCTCAAGCTCGGGTTCATATTTCCGGCGGGTCAGGTAAGCTTTTGACGCCTGCCAATCGCCCAACGGAAACCAGAATTGAGTGTCGCTCGCAAACTTCAGCTTTGTAAATTCGCCTAGTGGAACGAACGCTTTCGTAAAGGCACAGGCGGCACGCAGCAGTGGCCGGGCCATTTTGCGAGGCAGTTTCCCCAAGCCCAACAGCATAGACTGCGCCAGCATAGCGCGCCATTGTGGCTGGCGAAGCACCAAGACATCAGAATTGATACTGTTGAACGCCATCACCGGTCCACCTCGCCAAAAACGATATCGATGGAGCCGAGAACGGCGGAAACGTCGGCCAGCATGTGGCCGCGACAGAGGAAATCCATGGCCTGCAAATGGGCAAAGCCCGGCGCACGCAGGCGGCAACGATAGGGCTTGTTGGTGCCATCGCTCACAAGATAGACGCCGAACTCGCCCTTGGGCGCTTCGACCGCGGCATAGACTTCGCCCGCCGGCACCTTGTAGCCTTCGGTATACAGCTTGAAGTGATGGATCAATGCTTCCATGGAGCGCTTCATCTCGTCGCGCTTGGGCGGCACGATCTTGCCGTCCGTCGATGACACGGGGCCTTCGCCCTCTGCAGACGAGAGCTTCGCCACGCACTGCTTCATGATCTTGATGCTCTCGCGCATTTCCTGCACGCGGATCAGATAGCGGTCGAAGTTGTCGCCGTTCTTGCCGACAGGAATGTCGAAATCGAGTTCGGAATAGCACTCATAGGGTTGCGCTTTGCGCAAATCCCATGCGGCACCGCTACCACGCACCATCACGCCGGAGAAGCCCCAGTTAAAGGCATCCTCCAGCGAGACAACGCCGATATCGACATTGCGCTGTTTGAAGATGCGATTGTCTGTCAGCAGGCCCTCGATGTCGTCCAACACCTTGGGATGCTTCTCGCAGAAATGGCCGATATCATCGATAAGCTTCTGCGGCAGATCCTGATGCACGCCGCCGGGGCGCACATAGGCCGCATGCATGCGCCCGCCCGATGCGCGTTCATAAAAGACCATCAGTTTTTCGCGCTCCTCGAAGCCCCAGAGCGGTGGTGTGAGCGCGCCCACATCCATGGCCTGCGTGGTGACATTGAGGAGATGAGAAAGCAGACGGCCAATCTCGGAGTAGAGAACCCGAATTAACTGTCCGCGCTTGGGCACTGTTATTCCAAGCAATTTTTCAACGGCCAGGGCGAAGGCGTGCTCCTGGTTCATGGGCGCCACATAGTCCAGCCGGTCGAAATAAGGCAAAGCCTGCAGATAGGTTTTCTGCTCGATCAGTTTTTCGGTGCCTCTGTGCAGCAACCCAATATGCGGATCGACGCGCATCACCACCTCGCCGTCGAGTTCCAGCACCATGCGCAACACGCCATGTGCAGCAGGGTGCTGAGGTCCGAAATTGATGGTGAAGTTGCGGGTGGCGACTTCGGTCATTGCTTCGCCTTCTCATCACCGGGAAGCACATAGTTGGTCCCCTCCCAAGGCGACAGGTAATCGAACTGACGGTACTCCTGAACGAGCTTCACCGGCTCATAGACGACCCGCTTCTGCTCGTCGTCATAGCGCACCTCAACACAGCCCGTGGTCGGGAAGTCCTTGCGCAAAGGATGGCCCTGGAAGCCGTAATCGGTAAGGATACGGCGCAGGTCAGGATGCCCTGAGAACATGATCCCGAAAAGATCGAAGACTTCGCGCTCGAACCAGTCGGCGGCTTTGAATACCGGAATTGCGGTCGGCACATCATCGCCCTCGCCTACCTCAACCTTCACACGGACGCGCGCATTCTTGTAAGGCGACAGCAGATGATAGACGACATCGAAACGTCTCTCGCGCTCGGGATAGTCGGCAGCAGTGATGTCGGTGAAAGAAACGAAGCGGCAATCCGGATCATCGCGCAAAAAAGTCAGCACATCGATGATGTCGCTCGCCTCGCAGGTGAGCGTCAGTTCACCGAAAGCGATGGCGGACGAAACCTTCTCGCCAAATCTTGTGGCCACATGGGCCGACAATGCATTGATATCCATGGCCATGCTTAGCGCTCTATCGTTCCGGTGCGGCGTATCTTCTTCTGCAGCATCAGGATGCCATAGAGCAGCGCCTCGGCCGTGGGCGGGCAACCCGGAATGTAAATGTCCACCGGCACGATGCGGTCGCAGCCACGTACAACTGAGTAAGAGTAGTGATAGTAGCCGCCGCCATTGGCGCAGGAGCCCATGGTGATCACATAGCGCGGTTCCGGCATCTGGTCGTAAACCTTGCGCAATGCCGGCGCCATCTTGTTGGTGAGAGTTCCCGCAACGATCATCACATCCGACTGGCGGGGCGAGGCGCGCGGGGCAAAACCAAACCGCTCCACATCATAGCGCGGCATGGAGGTGTGCATCATCTCGACCGCACAGCAGGCAAGACCGAAGGTCATCCACATGAGCGATCCGGTGCGGGCCCAGTTGATCAGGTCATCGGTCGAGGTGACGAGGAAGCCCTTGTCAGCCAGTTCCGAGTTGATCTCGGTGAAGTATTGACGCTGGTCGGGTGTGGCCGTTTCGATCAATCCCATTCGAGTGCACCTTTCCGCCACTCATATATGAAGCCGACCGTCAGGATTGCGAGGAAAATCATCATGGACCAGAAGCCGAAAACGCCAATTTTTCCAAGGCTCACGGCCCAGGGAAAGAGAAAAGCCACCTCAAGGTCGAAAATGATGAAAAGGATGGAAACGAGGTAGAAACGCACGTCGAATTTCATGCGCGCATCGTCGAAGGCCTCAAAGCCGCATTCATAGGCCGACAGCTTTTCCGGGTCCGGCTTGCGATAGGCGATCAGCAAGGGCGCAATCATCAGGGCGAGCGTGATGGCACCCGCAATACCCATGAAAATCACAATCGGCAGATAGTCCCGCAGCAGCTCCGGCATGGTCCCTCAAGAGGCTGAGGCGATAGGCCCCAAATCAGGCGCTAGCTAGCCTAGCGCATGGGTTTCATGCAAGCTTTTAGAGGCTTTCCAGCTTGTGACAAAATGCATGTGCATCGCGCGGATGCTCAGTGTGTCTGAAACCCAATTCCGGCCTTCAGGAATCCAATGCCAAGGGCCATGAATTCAGCCTTTTCGGTGCTGTCCTTGCCGTAGCTGTGGCCGCCGGTTGCCGGCTCGTAATAGAAGGCGGCATAGCCCATGGCCTGAAGCTTGGCAGTGAGCTTGCGGCCGTGGCCGGGATGGACCCGGTCATCGGCCTTGGAAGAGGCAATAAGGATCGGCGGATAGGATTTGCCGGGTTCGGCCAGATGATAGGCCGAGAATTTCTCCATGAAGGCCCAGTCTTCCACCTTCTCAGGATCCCCATATTCCGCCATCCAGCTCGCCCCCGCGAGCAGCTTGGTGTAGCGGCGCATATCGGCAAGCGGGATCGTGCAGAACAGCGCCCCGAAACGTTCCGGATAGCGCACCAGCATATTGGCGATGAGAAGCCCGCCATTGGAGCCCCCTTCCGCCGCGATGCGCTTCGGAACCGTGACGCCCCTCTTTACCAGGTCTTCGGCGATGGCCGCAAAGTCGTCATGGGACTTGGCCTTGCCCGCGAGCCTTCCGGCATCATGCCAGGGCGTGCCGAACTCGCCGCCGCCGCGGATATGGGCGATGACGCAAGTCCCGCCCTGCTCCAGCCAAAGCTTGCCCATGGCGGCGTTATAGATCGCCTCTTCGGAAAGCCCGAAGCCGCCATAGCCCGTCATGTGCACAGGGGCATTGCCGGAGCTGTCCTCGGGGCCGATCTGGACATAGGGAATGCGCTCACCGTCTGGCGAGACGGCTTCATGGCGGGTCACTTTAAGTCCTGTGGCATCGAAGAATGAGGGGGTGCGCTTCAGCACCAGCGGTGATGTTGAGTTTTCTGCACAGAAGGAGAGGGTCGGCGGCGTTACAGGATCATTGACGGAAATCAGCAAGTCGCCGTTGCTGTCGGAAGGTTCGGCATCGAATGGCATGACGTTGACGGAGCCTGTTCCCGGCAATTCAGGAAAGGGCAATCTCTGCCAGTTGCCATCATATGTTTCGAAGTGATTTTCCAGATTGGCCTTATAGTGGAGAATGAGCTTGCCGTTGATGAAAGCGAAGCTCTGCAAGGCCTTGCGCGCAGCAGGTTCAAATACCATTATGAATTCGCGGTTACCGTCAAGAAAGGCCCTGCGTGAAATCGCCAGAAGGGAATCGGCTGCGTAGTTCTTGCCCTCCACGGACCAGGCCTCGCGCGGCTTCACCGTCATCAGGTCGTTTTCAAACTCAACGGAAACACCCGCGGGCAAGTCCAGTTGCCGCAGTTCACCGCCCGCCTGCCCCGTATGGACTGCCAAATTGAAGAAGTCGCTATGATCGAGAATGTAGACAGGCTTTTCAGGGTGGCGATGATCCACGCCGCACCACACGCCCATGTGATTGCGGTCGATCTCGAAAATCGTCTTTGCCGCTCCCCATGCTTCACCACGCTTCCACAG
>JBIOWL010000447.1:0-2186 GCA_044868645.1 Aestuariivirga sp. | reverse complement strand
CCCTTGGCAATGGCATCGCTCACCATCTGTGTGGCCTTGGCTTCCGCCTCGGCGGAGCGTTCGCGGGCCTCAGCGGCGCGGAAAGCTGCTTCCTTCTGGCCCTCGGCCTCGAGGACAACCGATTGCTTTTCGCCTTCTGCCTTGAGGATCGCTGCCTGCCGCAAGCCTTCCGCTTCCAGAATGGCGGCACGTTTGTCGCGTTCCGCCTTCATCTGGCGGCCCATGGATTCAACCAGATCACGCGGCGGGGCGATATCCTTGATCTCGATGCGCGTCATCTTGAGCCCCCAGGGCTGGGCCGCCTGGTCCACCACATTGAGGAGGCGCACATTGATCTCGTCGCGCTGCGACAGCAATTGGTCAAGATCCATGGAGCCCATGACGGTGCGGATATTGGTCATCACCAGGTTGATGACGGCAACTTCAAGGTCCCGTACCTCATAGGCAGCCTTGGGTGCATCAACGATCTGGTAGAAAATGACGCCATCGACTTTCACCATGGCGTTGTCGCGGGTGATGATTTCCTGCGACGGCACATCAAGCACCTGTTCCATCATGTTCTGCTTCATGCCGATGCGGTCGATGAAGGGAACGATGAGGCCAAGCCCCGGATGAAGGGTGCGGATATAGCGGCCGAAGCGCTCCACCGTATAATTGTAGCCCTGCGGCACCATGCGGATGGCACGCAGCAAGTAGAAGACGATAACGGCAAGAAAAACCAGAACGAAAATTGATGCGCCTTCAAACATGCCTGTCCTCCGCGTGATTCGCTTCTTGTGGCAGGAATCTAGTGATTGCCGGGCCTAAATCCAGCCCCCCAGCTCCCGGGACGCAATCGTGCTTAACATTTCGATAGAGCGCGAACTGTCATTGAGGCAGGGAACGACCGTGAATTCCTCCCCGCCATGTTCCAGGAATGTCTCCTTAAGGCCGATGGCCAGCTCCTCGAGCGTCTCCACGCAATCGGCGGCAAAGCCCGGCGAAATCACCACCAGCTTCTTGATGCCCTGCGACGGCAGTGCCTCCACCGTATCCTGGGCATAGGGCTTGAGCCATTCCGCCTTGCCGAAGCGTGATTGGAATACGACCTGCAGGAAATCTGCCGAAAGCTCCAGTTTTTCCCGCACCAGCCGCACCGTTTCCTGGCAATGCCGAAGATAGGGATCGCCCTTGTCGACATAATCCTTCGGCAGGCCATGGAAGGCCATCAGGATGCGCTCAGGTATCCACGACAAGGACTTGATGTGTTCATCAAGGCTGGCCGCGATGGCATTCACATACGCGCTTTCAGCAAAATAAGGCGGTACCACGCGGATAGCGGGCTGCCAGCGCATTTTTTCCAGCGCCCAGCCCAGCGCATCCATGACCGAAGCCGTGGTCGGAGCCGAATATTGCGGATAGAGCGGGAAGACGAGAATGCGCTCGCAGCCCTGATCCTTCATGGCCCGCAGCCGCTCGGCAATAGATGGCAAGCCATAGCGCATGGCCCAGTCCACCGTGACGCTATTGCCAAGTTCACTGGCAAGCTTCTCCACCTGCCCCCGTGTGATGGTCTTGAGCGGCGACTCGTTGCGCGCTCTGTTCCAGATCTTGTCATAGGCATGGCCGGAGCGCTTGGGCCGGCTCGTCAGCACAACGCCGTTGAGAATGAACCACCACAAAACGCGGTTAGCCTCGATCACCCGCCGGTCGGAGAGGAATTCCTTGAGATAGCGCCGCATGGACCAATAATCGGTTCCCTCCGGCGTTCCCAGATTGA
This sequence comes from Aestuariivirga sp., assembly GCA_044868645.1. GTDB lineage: Bacteria > Pseudomonadota > Alphaproteobacteria > Rhizobiales > Aestuariivirgaceae > Aestuariivirga. Next base: position 427 of record JBIOWL010000447.1, on the reverse strand, counting down.
CCAACAGCACGCCGACACGCGGCGGCGTTGAACCAGTGGCGGTGTTCATTGTCATTAGGGCCTCTTGGCAGAACGGGATTGAATTGATCAAGCTGCAAATCAGCGGATTCGACAAAACCCGTGTGCCGCGCCAAGATGGCGTGATGGGGGCAAAATCCATCCGCATTTCACCCTTCATGGGCACGGTGCGCGCGAAAACTGCAAAGGGCGCTTGCCTGGCGGTGTTTGGCGCACCCCATGGCACGCCCTATCCGGGCATCGACAACCGCGTCCACCAGAAGGCGGCCGATGCCTTTCGCCTCGCCGTCAAGGCGGACGGCGAGTGGCTGGGCCATCACGACTATGATTTCGGCGGAAAGCTCATTCCTGAGGATGCCCGTAAGGCTGTCGATCTCGGCAATCTTCCGACAAGATCAAAGGACGGCAG
>JBIOWL010000446.1:0-3266 GCA_044868645.1 Aestuariivirga sp. | reverse complement strand
TTGCCGTCGACCTGAACCAGCATGTTCTTCGCCTTCTTCTGGATCAACGTCTGAGTGGCAAGAACATGTTCCACTTCAGACGTGCCGATGCCATGGGCGAGCGCGCCAAATGCGCCATGGGTCGAGGTGTGGCTGTCGCCGCAGACGATTGTTGTGCCGGGCAGCGTGAAACCCTGCTCGGGGCCGACAACGTGAACGATGCCCTGGCGCTTGTCGCGCTCATGGAAATAGGCAATGCCGAAATCCTTGGCGTTCTGCGCCAGCGTTTCCACCTGGATGCGGCTTTCTTCTTCGGCGATGCCCTTGGAGCGGTCGGTGGTCGGCACGTTGTGATCGACAACGGCAAGCGTCTTTTCCGGATGGCGCACTTTGCGGCCCGCCATGCGCAGGCCTTCGAAGGCCTGGGGGCTTGTCACTTCGTGGACGAGGTGGCGATCGATGTAGAGCAGGCAGGTGCCGTCGGCGGCTTCATGGACCAGATGGTCCTTCCAGATTTTGTCATAGAGCGTTGAAGGCTTTGCTGCCTTGGCAACCACTTTACGAATGGCCGGAGCAGCGCGCTTGGCTATGCTCTTAGCGGGACGGCGAACGGCTTTTTTCGCAGCCTTTTTCGCCACCTTCCTGGCGGGTTTTTTAGCCGCCTTTTTCGCGGCTTTCGCCTTCACCTTGCGGGCAGGCTTTTTTGCTTTCGCAATGGGTTTTTTCTTGGCCTTCTTTGCCATGGTCTTTTCCAGTGGAATGGGTGTGGCCGCTATCTATGGTCTTTGGGTCGCCAAGTCAAAAATAAGGGCTGCCCTCAGGGATTGGCCTCATGCACTCAGGTTGGGGGCCTTCCCGGAGGCCTTTCGGCCTCTCTTGGCGCCTGCAGGCCAGCATATGGGACATGGGCCACCCCTCGATATTTGTGCCCGCGACTGCAGGTTTTCCAGCCACCTGCATTCGCCTTTTGCGCCGTGCTTGGCTTTCTAACCATCACACCTTTCCCAGATAGTCCTCTTTCTCCAGCTTCACGCCCTTGTGGCGCAGGATGTCATAGGCGGTGGTGACATGAAAATAGAAATTGGGCATGGCGAATTTGAAGAGATAGTCCTGGCCGGAAAGCCTGCGTTCGGTATCTCCCGTCGGAAAGATAATTTCCTTGTTCTCACTTCCGTCGAAGGCGGCGCGGGGAACGCTCTCCACAAATTTCAGGGTAAAGGCGATGCGCTGGCGAAGAGCTTCAAAGCTGTCGTCCTTGCCGTCAAACCGCGGCATGGCGCTGCCGGAGAGCCTTCCGCTCGCGCGGACAGGGAAATTGCAGGCGGCGCGCACCTGTTCAGCCAGCGACCACATGTCGGGATAGAGCCGGAACGTCAGAAGCTCGGCCGGATCGGTAGAGGTCGCCTTGGCGTGAGCTTCGGCCTTGTTCAGGATGTTGCTCAGGTGAGTCAGCATCCGCACGAAGACCGGCACTGAGAGTTCATACATGGAAAGAGACATTGCGGGGCTCCTGGTTTTGCTGTTGTGGCGAAGCAAGATGGGCATCGCCGGGGAAAAGAAAAAGGGCCAGCACCCAAGCCAGCCCTTCTTGATTCATGGGTAGGTAAAAATCAGGCTTGCTTGGCGAGGCGGTCCTGGGCCTGCTTGATCCATTTTTCCTTCTTGGTCTTGCCCTTGAGGCCGAGCTTTTCATCGAGCGCGAAGATGGCGCCATCGTCGAGCGCGGCAATCTGGGCCAGCGTGGTGATGCCTTCGGCGGCGAGTTGTTCTTTCACCTTGGGGCCGATGCCGGGGATGTGCAAGACGTCATCGGCGGCAAGCTCCGCCTTGTGGGCAACGGGTGCTGCCTCGAGCGCTTCTTCCTCAAAGCGCTGGTCTTCGGTGATGCGCGCCGATTTGCCGGTGCGGCCCTTCAAATAATAGAGCTTGGCTCTGCGCACCTTGCCGTGGCGGATGACCTTGATCGAGTCGATGAGCGGCGAATAGACCGGGAAGATACGCTCCACGCCTTCGCCATAGGAAAGCTTCCTGACGGTGAAGTTCTCGTTGAGGCCGCCGCCGGATCTCGCGATGCATACGCCTTCATAGGCCTGGACGCGGGTGCGGTCGCCTTCGACGACCTTGACGTTCACGACAACGGTATCGCCCGGGCTGAATTCCGGGACCGGGCGCTTGGCGGCAACAGCGGCCATTTGCTCGGCTTCGAGCTGCGCGATGATATTCATGGCAAAATTCCTTTTTGGGAGTTGGCGGGCTTAAAGCGGAGGATTGTGGAAAAGTCAACTTTATGGCTGGCGCAGCTTTCCGGTCGCAATGGGTTCCCCATTGCTCATTCGCTGCGCTGGGAGGGTTTGGCCTTGGCCCAAAGATCGGGGCGGCGGCCTTTCGTCAGGGCCTGGCGCTGCTCCTTCTTCCAGCGGGCGATGGCCTTGTGGTCGCCGGAGAGGAGAATCTCAGGGATTTCAGCATCTTCCCAGATGTTAGGTTTGGTGTAGTGGGGGTGTTCGAGAAGGCCATCGGCAAAGCTTTCCTCGGCGGCGCTTTCCTGCTTGCCCATGACACCGGGAAGAAGCCGCACCACGGCATCGAGCAGGACAAGGGCGGCGGGTTCGCCGCCGGAGAGCACATAGTCGCCGGCGGAGATTTCGCGGAGCCCACGCTTTTCGATGACGCGTTCATCGACGCCCTCGAATCTTCCGCAGACAATCAGGCAGCCGGGGCCAGCCGCGATTTCCTGCACGAGGGCTTGCGTCAAAGGAACACCTCGCGGGCTCATCAACAAGCGCGGGCCAATATGGGGCGTGCCGTCGATGGCAGTGGCCAGCACATCGGGCTTCAGCACCATGCCGACACCGCCACCTGCCGGATGGTCATCCACCGTGCGATGACGATCCTTGGCAAAGCTCCGGATGTCCTCAACCTTGAGATTCCACTTTCCTTCCTCCAGCGCACGGCCCGCCAGGGAATGGCCCAGCGTTCCCGGAAACATTTCCGGAAAGAGCGTGAGGATGGTGGCGGTGAAAGGCATCAGTGGTGCTGGTCTTCGTGAGAGGCGGGATCAAGATAACCCGGCGGAAGAGATACCGCGATTGCCTCGCCAACGGTTTGAACAAATGCAACCGGCACAAGTTCACCGTTCGAGAGTTCCATCAGATCTCCCGCGCCGTAGTTTTCAATCGATGCGACCGTGCCAAGGGTAACGCCATCACTGAGAACATTCTTGCCGATGAGGTCGCTAAGATAGAATTCGCTTTCTCTCGGTGCGGGAAGTTTCTCGCGTGCGATGA
>JBIOWL010000445.1:0-2458 GCA_044868645.1 Aestuariivirga sp. | reverse complement strand
TCGAAACACGCAAGAAGCTGCTCGACATGGCAAGCGCAGACAGGATGCAGGTGAGCTTCTACCACGCGGCCTTCCCCGCCACGGGCTTCGTTGCCAAGAGCGGTGCAGGCTATGACTGGTTCCCCATAGGCTACACAGAATTGATGTGACGCCATCTCCGGGCCGCAATTTTCGTGATAGAGTTGCGGCCCTAGCCGGAGGATACCCCATGAAGCGGCTGCTGTTTGCCTTCATTCTCGCCATTCCGCTGTCAGCCTCGGCCCTTGCCGATCCTTGCGACAAGCTGATCAGCACCCTCGAGTCAGCCCTTGCGGAACCGGGCGTTTCATATGCGAATCGCGTCGAACTGGATGCTCTGCTTGACGCAGGCCGTGCGGCAAAGGCTGCGGGCAATACGCAATATTGCGAGCAGGCCATGACGGGCTCGCCGGGGCAGCTGCCGCAGTCAACACCTGCAGACCGTGATGCCGACAAGTGCAGGGGAACGCCCAGCACGGTGTGAGATTTTTGTTGGCGCTAGAGCCGCCAGCAATCGGCGGCAAGGAGCAGTTCGGTGAGATCGCGGTAGCGCTGGCCATCGAGGCCTGTGAGTGTCTTGATGCGCTCGAGCCTCGCATAAACCGTGTTGGCATGCTTGCCAAGCTGGCGGCCCGCAAGCTGTACATTCATGTCGGCATCAGCCATGGCGCGCAGCGTTGCAACGAGGCTTCCTTCCGCCTCTCCATCGGCGGCGATGAGCGCCTGCATCCAAGGCTTGGGTGCTGATTGCACATAGTCATTACCACGATGCACCAGAAGTTCGCGGATCGGCAGATCGGCGAAGCGCACCACGCGGCGCGAGATTGTTGAGAAGTCGAGTGCGATCTTTGCCTCGTGGAGCGCCTTCGGAATGAAGGCTGTTGATGGATGGCTTGCACTGAGGCCAATCAGGACTGCGGGCCCGAGCATTTCAAGAAGCGGCAGCAGGCGATCTGCCAGTTCCTGGTGCGGCGCGGTCCAGCCCGACTGGCGGCGCTTATGTGACAGCACTGCCGTGACAGCCATGTTGCGCGTTCCGGCAAGAATGCGGATCGATGTGGAGACGAGGGCATCAGACAATGCGTCCATGATGCGCTGGGCGCGGGCGGGCTGCTCCAGTTCCCTGGCATTGAGCGGCTGCACCAGCGCCACACAATAACTCTGACGCTGCTCGAGATAGCCGGTGCGCTTCAGAAGTTGCGCAACGCGGCCATCAGATTCATCATATCCGGTGAGCAACACGTTCAGCAGTTCAGTGCGGAGATCGCCTTCCGCTTCCGCCTGCCTCCTCGCATGCGCCACATATTCGGCGGCCATGATGGTGCTGATGACGTTGGTGTATTCGATGGCGAAATCAGCGATGGCCGAGACGGCTTTTTCCTTTTTGCCGGCAATTGCATCGCGCAGCCAGCGCGAGATGATGCGGTGGCCGCAACGATAGGCATGAAGCACCGCTTCCAAAGGGAAGCGCTGTTCCGCGCGCAGGCGGGCATGTTCGCGCACAAAGGCAAAATCGCCGATCTCGCCGCCGGAAAAGAGATGGATGATCTCGCTGACATGTTCGGCGCCGTGCATGGTGAGGCCTGCGATCACCTCTGGATTGCCGGATGCGGTGAAGGCGGGAATTTCAGCCAGCACTGTTTTGCGCAAGGCTTTTGCAACCTCCGGCCCCTGCTCTTCCAGCTTCTTTACGGGGAGCGGTGCCACACCGAGGAGGGAAAGCGCGGTCAATGCTTGTTTCAGGTTTGAGAACGGCACAATTGTTAATTCTTCACAATGAAATGTTCATTTGAGGTGGAGTTCCGCACATTTTCACGCGTTTTCATGGTGATATCTTACATCATGCCAACGCCAAGCAGAAGAGGAGTTTTCACATGGCCAAATATGTCTTTGCCTATCACGGCGGTTCAGCGCCTTCCGATCCCGACAGTGTCAAGAAGGTGATGGATGCCTGGGGCGCCTGGTTCGGCTCCATGGGCGCGGCTGTCATCGATGCTGGAAATCCTGTCGGCAAGTCGAGCACAGTCAAGAGCGACGGATCGCTCATTTCCGGCGGCGGAGCCAATCCGATTAGCGGCTACAGCCTCATCGAAGCTTCAAGCCTTGAGGACGCGCACAAGAAGGCCAAAGGCTGCCCGCTTCTCAACGCAGGCGGTTCAATCGAAATCGCGCAAGCGATGGATATGTAGAAAAGATGGCGGCGGAAAAGATTGTCCGCCTTGTTGCACTTGTGTGACGCGACATTCTTTCCGCCGCCTGCCCAATTTGATCACAGTATCGCCCCCTCACCGCTGGATTTGACCTCTACTTTTCGCGCTGCACCATTGCTGATGCTTCGGTGCATCCGGAAGCAAGTAAGTTCAACACCGCAGCAACATTGTTTGGGCGGCGCTGGCTTCCTTTTGTCAACTAAAGGAGACGATCAATGAAGAAGTTTTTC
>JBIOWL010000444.1:0-2458 GCA_044868645.1 Aestuariivirga sp. | reverse complement strand
TCCGGATTGGCGGCGGCGAAGCGCTCGAAGATCTGATCCACCACTGCTTGCGGCAATCTGCGTGGCGCTGCTTTGCGTTTCTTCACTTGCGATTTCACGGGCTTCTCATAATCTGGCTTCACATAATCATGCTGGCACCATGCAAGGCAAGAACGAGACACTTCCCACCTGGGCCGTGACACTCCGGCCTAACCGTTCGCTTTCACGCGAGGGGTTGGCGACGATCATCGCCATTGTGGCGGGCCTCAATCTGGTAGCCGGGCTTTTTTTCTGGATCGTGGGGGCCTGGCCCATCGTTGGCTTCATGGGGCTTGATGTGGCGCTCGTCTGGTGGGCGCTGCGCCGCAACTGGTTCGAGGGAGAGAGCTTCGAGCAGATTAGCATCACGGGCGATGAAGTGACCCTGCTGCGCAAGCCATGGCGCGGGGCACCTACATCCCGGCATTTCAACAGACGCTGGCTCCGCGTTGATCTTGAGTTCGATGAGGCGCGGGAACTGGTGGGTAGGCTCTACCTTGCCTATCGCGGCAAGCGCCACGAAATCGGCTCCTTTCTCGGCGCGGAGGACCGGCAGTCATTGGCCAAGGCGCTGCGGCAGGCGATTGCCAAGTGATTATCTCCCCAACTTGTTGGGGGAGTGCCACGAAGTGGCGAGGGGTTTTGCAACAAGCTGAAACACCCCCTCCCGCCCCGGACGAAGGCCGGTTCGTACTCCCCCAGCAGAGCTGGGGGAGAGAAGTTTTCCTGATCAAGAATCGGGTGGTTTGCAGGTGTTGGCCGCCCTAGGTTTGGGGCATGACAACACCATCCATGCTTGATGACTACGCCACGGTGCGCGAGTTGATCGCGCATCTTTCCGGCTCCTACCGCGATCAGCCCTCGCTTGAGGCGCTGGCGCAGAAAATGCGGATGAGTCCCGAACATTTGCAGCGGCTTTTCACGCGCTGGGCGGGGCTTTCACCCAAGGCCTTTATCCAGGCGCTGACGCTCAACCATGCGCGGACACTGCTTGACGAGAATGCCAGCGTGCTCGATGCGGCGCTGGAGTCGGGACTTTCGGGCCCGGGGCGGTTGCATGATCTTTTTGTCACCCATGAAGGCATGCCGCCCGGCGCTTACAAGATGAAGGGTGAGGGGTTGCAGATAGCTTACGGATTCCACCCCTCGCCCTTTGGCGTGGCGCTGCTGATGGTCACTGAATTCGGCCTCAACGGGCTGGCCTTTGCCGATCCGGGCGAGGAGGCAAAAACACTTGCCGACATGAAAAGCCGCTGGCCCCATGCTCAGTATACGGAGGATTCGGCCAAGACAGCACCCGCCGCGGCCAAGATTTTTGCCGAACCGCGCTTCCGTCCCGGAGAGCCCTTGCGCATCACCTTCATCGGCACGGACTTCGAGATCCGGGTGTGGGAGACACTGCTCAAGATTCCGGTGGGCAAGGCATCGACCTATGGAGCCATTGCCGAACACATCGGCTCGCCCAAGGCGGCACGGGCGGTGGGCGCCGCTGTCGGCAAGAACCCCCTTTCCTTCGTGGTGCCCTGCCACCGGGTGGTCGGCAGTAATGGCGCGCTGACGGGATATCACTGGGGATTAACGCGCAAGCGGGCGATTCTCGGCTGGGAAGCTGGGGCGGTTATGCGGAGTTAAGCTTCATAATGAATTGAAATCGCTATATTTTTCCAAAGGGATGAAATTCTTTCAGTTCTGCCCTTGAAAAGACAGTCTTACGATATATCTTAAGCTATGTCGTAAGAGCTATCGTTCACTTGCGACGGAATTGAAAGGAAAAACAATGAGACACCACAATCATGGCCCCGGCCATCACTGGGGCTGGGGCCACCGCCACAAGGGCGGACATGGCTTTTGGAAACGGGGAGGCCCCTTCGCCGGCGGCGCGCCCTTTGGACCCATGGGCGGACGCGGGCGGCGGATGTTCGAGCAGGGCGATTTGCGTTTGCTGCTTCTCGCCCTCATCGCAGATACGCCTTCCCACGGCTATGATCTGATCCGCAGCATCGAGGCGCGCTTTGCCGGCGCTTATGCGCCAAGCCCCGGCACCATCTATCCGACGCTCACCCTGCTTGAAGAGCAGGAGCTGATCGAGCCGGAAGAGAATTCAGGCACGAAGAAATCCTATCGCGCTACGGCCAAGGGCCGCGAGCATCTGGCAGAGCATGCGGAAGAGGTGCGTGCCCTGATGGAGCGTATCGCCGTCATGGCGGGCGCCGAAGAAACGCAGATGCCGCCAGAACCCGTTATGCATGCGGCGCGCAACCTGCGCCATGCCATCATGGGCAAACCCGGCGGCTGGAGCACGGAGGAAACTTCGCGCGTGCGCACAATCCTCGAAGATGCGGCGCGGAAGATCGTAGGCGAGAGCAAGTAGAGTTCCCGCCTACTCCGCTGCGAGCTTGATGCCCTCGCCCAAGCCGCTGTCGAGAAGCGAGGAGGCTTC
>JBIOWL010000443.1:0-2390 GCA_044868645.1 Aestuariivirga sp. | reverse complement strand
GCGTGGATGAAAAAACGCGAGCAAAAACAAGCATCAACGAATTGTTGCGGGACTGAAACCATCCGTTAAACTCGTGATTCTGGGGGCACAGCGAGCGGAGAAAGAGAATGAACCTGCAACTTTTCACGAGTCTGGAAGGCCGAATTCCCCGGAAGACATTCTGGCTGGGATTCATCGTGCTGATAATTGTGACCTGGATTTTGGAACTGATCCTTTTCGCCATCTTCGGCGTGAGCATGATGGGAAACATGGATCCCAATGCAACACCTGAGGCCGCTGCGGCCGCAGCCCAGGAAGCGATGAGCAAGATGACACTGCCGCTCATTATTCTCTTCCTTCTGCTGCTCTGGCCTTCGATTTGCCTTTACGCCAAGCGCTGGCATGACCGCGACAAGTCCGGCTGGTGGTCATTGATCGGTCTCATTCCGATCATTGGGGGCCTTTGGATGCTGATCGAACTTGGCTTCCTGCGCGGCACGGACGGCCCGAACCGGTTCGGCCCCGATCCGATTGCAGCGTGAGCATCTCAATTAACGCCATTGTGCCCAGCCTTCTGGCTGGGCATTTTTGTTTGCAGTAGAAGTGCCCCATGAAGAACACGCCTCACGACCCCGTTGCCATGCTGCAGCAGTTGATCCGCTGCCCGTCCGTCACTCCCGTCGAGGCTGGGGCATTGAGCGCTGTCGAGGGCTGGCTGTCGGTTGCGGGATTCACCTGCAAGCGGCTGGTGTTCAAGGATAAGGACACGCCGGACGTCGATAATCTCTTCGCCCGGATCGGCTCGGGCACACCGCATTTCTGCTTTGCCGGCCATACGGATGTTGTGCCGCAGGGCGATGAGACGATCTGGGCCCATCCGCCCTTTGCCGCCGAGATCAAGGATGGGCACGTCTATGGCCGCGGCGCCACGGACATGAAGGGTTCCATTGCCGCCTTCGCTGCAGCGGCAATCGACTTCGTGCGCGAGAACCCGCAGTTCAAGGGCTCCATCTCCTTCCTCATCACCAATGACGAGGAAGGGCCTGCCATCAACGGCACGGCGAAGGTTCTGCAATGGATGAAGGACAACGGCCATGTGCCGGACCATTGCCTGGTGGGCGAGCCCTCCTGCACGGATGCGCTGGGCGATGCCATGAAGATCGGGCGGCGGGGCTCGCTCTCCTTCATTGTCACGGTCGAGGGCAAGCAGGGCCATGCCGCTTACCCGCAGAAGGCCGACAATCCCATTCCGAAGCTGGCGCGATTGGTTGAGCGCCTAAACGCGTGGTCCATCGATAAGGGCAATGAGCATTTTGATCCTTCGTCGCTGGCGCTCACATCGTTCGACGTTGGCAATCCTGCCGGCAATGTCATTCCCTCCAGGGCGACGCTGAAGTTCAATATCCGCTTTTCGACAGAAAACAGTTTCGATTCGTTGAAGGCAGCGGTCGATGGCCATATTGCCGCCGTGAAGGAAGAGATGGGCGGGCGCTGGAATGTGTCCCATGTGGAAGGAGCGGAAGCCTTCATCACGGAGCCGGGCGCATTCGTGGGCCTTGTGCAGGATGCGGTGACGGCGGAGACGGGCCTTGCACCAAAGCTTTCCACATCCGGCGGCACGTCCGATGCGCGCTTTGTGAAAGACTATTGCCCGGTTGTTGAATTTGGCCCCACCAACGGCACCATTCACCAGACGGATGAACGCATCTCCGTCGAAGAACTCAAGGCAACGGCACGGGTCTATCGCCGCATACTCGATGCTTACTTTGTGGCCTGAGCCAGCTCGCCCTTCAGCGCCTTGGTGATGAGCGCGCGCGTGTTGGCAATGCCATAGAGCGCCACGAAGGAGCCAAAGCGGGGACCACGCTCCTCGCCCAGCAGCACCTGATAGAGCATGTTGAACCAGCCTTGAGCGACACCAACTGTTCCATCTTTTTGGGTCGTGGTGTAGGGTTCGCGCCTTCCCACATCATAGACAATCTTCTGGATGTCTTCAGGCGATGAGCCTTCCGGCAATTTGCCCAATGCCTCGGCCAGGTCGGCAAGCGCCTTGGCTTCGCCATCGTCCGCCAACTTGTATTTCTTCGCAGGCTTCACAAAATCCTGGAAGTAGCGGATGGCAAAGCCCACCAGCTTATCGAGGCGCGGATGAGTTTCGGGTGAAAGCTCCGGCATGTAGCGCTTGAGGAAGGCCCACATCACTTGCTTGTCCTCGGTGTTCGCGACCGTTGTCAGATTAAGCAGCAGCGCAAAGGTCACATTGCCCGATTCCGGCTGTGGCGGGTGGCCGCCATGGATGTGCCAGACCGGATTCATCAGCTTGTCCTTTGCCTCCGCCTGCTTTGGATAGGCGGCAAGGAACTGGGCATACTCATCCACTGCGCGCGGGATCACATCGAAGTAGAGTTTTT
>JBIOWL010000442.1:0-2561 GCA_044868645.1 Aestuariivirga sp. | reverse complement strand
AGCCGGGAATGTGCAGGTCAACCGGTATGATGTCTTTGACTGCGCCGGCGCAAGCGTAGCCGCCGGCAAACACGCCGCAATTGGCGGCACAATCGCCCAGGGCGACAACCCATTTTGGTGACGGGGTAGCAGCGTAAGTTCGCTCAAGCGCCTCGCGCATGTTCCAGGTGACAGGTCCCGTTACCAGCAACACATCGGCGTGGCGGGGCGAAGCCACGAATTTCAGGCCAAACCGTTCTACGTCATAAACCGGATTGTTGATGGCATGGATTTCCAGTTCACAGCCATTACAGGACCCGGCATCAACCTCGCGGATTGCCAGAGAACGGCCGAGCCGCCGTTGCGCCTGCGCACCAAGTTCCTTGGCAAGCTCGGCGATGGCCGCCTCGCTAGGCTTTGGTGGCGCTATGACCGCGGATCCCTGAAGCAGTGATCGTAACAAAAGCGAGTGCATGACAGCCTACATGTCGTGACCTGAATAGGAACAGTTGAAGGATTTGTTGCAGAGCGGAAAATCGGCAACGATGTTGCCCTCGATGGCGGCTTCGAGCAGCGGCCACTGGAACCAGGACGGATCGCGCGCATGGAACCCGGAAACGCGTCCTGTCTCGTCCAGCCGCAGGCTGACGAAAATATCGCCGCGAAAACCTTCCACCATGGCCGCGCCTGTTCGTGCTTTCAGGGTCGTTGCTTTGGCCATGATGGGGCCGGGCTCAAGCTTATTGAGCATGTCGCGAATAAGCTTGGCGCTGGAACGGACTTCCTCAATCCGCACCCATACACGGGCATCCACATCACCTTCAGTGCGCAGCGCAACGCCAATGTCCAAATGATCATAGGGCGCGTAGGGGTATGACTGGCGTGTGTCGAAGGCCCTGCCTGAAGCACGGCCAACATATCCTCCCGCACCGTATTGAGCTGCAAGGTCCTGCGAGACATGTCCGGTCGTCACGGTCCGGTCCTGCAGCGAGGGCGCTTCATCGTAAACGCGTACAACAGCCTCGAACCGCTCAAGGCAATGGTCCAGAAGGCTTTCAATTTTGCCTGCGTTTTCCGGCAGCAGGTCGCGGGTCACGCCGCCCGGTACAATCACATCCATCATCATGCGGTGCCCGAAGCACTGCATGGCCGTCTGGAGGATTTCCTCGCGCAGCAAGGTGCAATGGGCATGAAGCACCACAACGCTGGCATCATTGCAGATCGCGCCGACGTCATTGATGTGATGGGAGAGCCGTTCTAACTCCGCCATGATGCCGCGCAGGAGTTTGGCGCGCGGCGGAGCTTTCCAGCCCAGTATCACCTCGGCAGCCAGCGCGAAGGCGTAAGAGTAGGCAACGGTGGAATCGCCGGATATGTGCGCCGCAATGCGCGCTGCCGTGGCGAGATCGGCGCCGGTGCAGAGCGCTTCAATGCCCTTGTGCACATAGCCGAGCCGCTCTTCCAGCCGCACCACCGCTTCGCCATTGGCAGTGAAGCGGAAATGGCCGGGCTCAATGATGCCGGCATGAACCGGGCCGACAGGGATCTGATGCAAGCCTTCGCCTTCCGATGGCAGAAAGGCGTAAGGGACGGATGGCCGGGGCAATTCTTTGCGCCTGCCTTTGGGAGAGCTTGGCCATTTGCCGTGATCGATCCAGGGTCGGTGATCTGGCAGGCCTTGCGGTTCGATGCCCTTCAAATCACGCAATGCCCGCTCAAGGCGCATTGCCGGAGCATGGTTCTTGGAGATGGAAGGATAGGCATTGCGTTTCATTGGCAATGACACAATGAAGCGTACGCCTTTTGCCGGCACGCCAAGAGCCATGCAGATGTCGTTACCGTCCGCCCAAACGGAGAGGAAATCCTGCAAGCCCTTGGCGCAGCCCATGGCAAGGCAAATCCAGGTGCGGTCATCGACGGCCAAGCGGGTAAACCCATCAGGTCCGGCCTTCTGGCCTCCCGCCACTTCAAGAATTGATGTTGCGACGGGCCGTTTCATTTCAGAAGCTCCGCAGCACGTTCAAACCATGCTGCAAGCGTTGGCGGCAAATTGATACCGGCAATCAGAACCAAGGCCATATGGACAAGTAGAGGCACTGACGATGCTTTGACAGGGTAGGCAGGCTCGGTCGGCTCGCCAAAAAGCAAATCCTGAAGACGCCAGAGCAAGGCGCCGAAGGCAATGAGCAGGCCGAGTGCGGGAAGAACGGCGAGCCAGGGTGCCCGCGCGAAAGTCGTCGTGAGGATGAGGAACTCGCTCATAAACACACCGAAGGGCGGCAGACCGGAAATGGCGAAGACGCCCGCCGCCAATCCCAGCGCAAGACCAGGATGGGTGACGCTCAGGCCACGGATTGCGGCGATGCGTTGGGTGCCCTTGGCTTGCGCCACATGGCCGACAGCAAAGAAGATCGCTGATTTCGTCAGGCTGTGCATGGCCATGTGCAAGAGCCCGGCGAAATTGGCCAGCGGTCCGCCCATGCCGAAGGCGAAGGTGATGAGGCCCATGTGTTCGATCGAGGAATAGGCAAAAAGCCTTTTGATATCGCGGCGCTGGTACAGCATGAAGGATGCAAAGAGCA
>JBIOWL010000441.1:0-3558 GCA_044868645.1 Aestuariivirga sp. | reverse complement strand
ACGGGCTGGACCGAGCGCAAGGATGGTGAGACCAAGAAGTATGAGGGCGCCTTCTCGGGTCTCGATGTGGGGGCCGAGGAAGCCAATGACCTCATCCTCCGGGCGCGCGTGAAACTGGGCTGGATCGAATTACCGGTGCCAGAGCCTGAAGCACCGGCGGAGACACAAGCAGAACCCCAGGCGGAGGCGAGCAGCTGATCCAGGCAGCGAGACAGGATGTTGGTGATGTAGCGCCAACGATGCGCATGTGCATCGTCACCCGGCAATCCCTGCCGGAGGACGAGCTCATTCGCTTTGTGCTGTCTCCTGACGGGGAAGTGGTGCCGGATCTGGCGCGCAAGCTACCGGGCCGGGGCACCTGGGTCCTTCTTTCACGGGGCCAGGTGGCTGAGGCTGTCAAGAAACAGGTCTTTCGGCGCGGCTTTGAAAGCGAGGCCCACGCACCGGAAGACCTCGCGGACCGTGTCGGAACACAATTGCGGCAGCAGGCGCTGTCGCATCTGATGCTGGCGCGGAAAGCGGGTGAAGCGGTTTCGGGCGCCACCAAGGTGGAGGAAGCTCTGAGCCGCGGTCCCGTGCAGGTTCTCCTCCATGCCAAGGAAGCATCGGAGGATGGCTGCCGGAAGATCAACCGCGCAGCGCAGCCGGGAACGGTGATTTCGGCGGCATTTACTTCGGCTGAAATGGATTTGGCATTTGGGCGGGCAAATGTGATACATGCAGCCGTCGCGGCAGGCGGTCTTGCCTCGCGGCTTGCCTATCACATCGGCCGCATGGAAAGATTCGAAGGAAAGCAGTAGGTTGGGCAGGGTCTAGGCCCCGCCTGACAGAAGAGAGTTTATGAACGATACGACGGACAAGGACGGCAAGAAGCTTGGCGGCACGCTGACATTGAAGCGCCCCGCAGTGGAACAGTCGCGCGTGAAGCAGAGTTTCTCGCATGGCCGCACCAAGACGGTGGTCGTGGAGACGAAGCGCAAGCGTTTCGGCGAGGAGACGAAGCCGGCAGCGCCTGCCGTGGAGCAGCGCCAGGGCTTCCAGCCGAAGCCAAAGGTCGCCGTGCAGGAAGCACCTGCCGGATCGAGGCCCGCAGCCCCTCAAGCGCCGACACCCGCTCGTTCGGGTGTGGTGCTCCGTACGCTGACGGCTGATGAGCGCGAGGCGCGTGAGCGCGCCCTTGCCGATTCCCGCGTGCGTGAAGCACAGGAGCGCAAGCGCCAGGAAGAAGAACTTGTACGCCGCAAGGCCCAGGAAGAACGCGACCAGGTTGAGCGCGAGGCCGCCGCCCGCCGCAAGGCAGAGGACGATGCGCGCCACCAAGTCGAGGAGCAGGGCCGCCGCAAGGCTGAAGAGGCCGCCAAGAAGCTGGCGCCCAAGGGCCCTGCACGCGACGAGGATGAAGAAGCGGAAGCGCCGCGCCGCGGTTCCGGCAGCGCCTTCCGGCCGGGAGCCGGCCGTCTGGGTGCAGCCCGTATCGTCAAGCCCGCGGTGCCGACGCGCAGCAAGGCCGATATTGCCAAGAAGGAAAACCGTGGCCGACTGACGTTGGCCAATGCCCTTGACGAAGAGGGCGGTGACCGTAGCCGTTCCATCGCCGCCTTCCGCCGCCGCACAGAGCGCCTCAAGAACAAGGCCCATGGCTTCCAGATGCCGACGGAGAAGGTATCGCGCGAGATTGTGTTGCCGGAGACCATTACCATCCAGGAACTGTCGAACCGCATGGCTGAGCGCGCAGTCGACATCATCAAGCTCTTGATGAAGCAGGGCCAGATGCACACGATCAACGACGTGGTCGATGCCGACACGGCCCAGCTCATCGCCGAGGAAATGGGGCACAAGGTGAAACGCGTGTCCGAGTCCGATGTGGTGGAAAGCCTCGATGGCGATACAGATGCGCCGGAAAAGCTGCGCCCACGCCCACCGGTCGTCACCATCATGGGCCACGTCGACCACGGCAAGACTTCACTTCTCGATGCCATCCGCAAGACCAATGTGGTCTCAGGCGAAGCGGGCGGCATCACCCAGCATATCGGCGCCTATCAGGTGAACACGCCCCGTGGCCTCATCACCTTCATCGATACACCGGGCCATGAAGCCTTCACCTCCATGCGGGCGCGCGGCGCCAAGGCGACGGATATCGCCGTTCTTGTTGTTGCGGCAGATGATGGCGTGAAGCCGCAGACGGTTGAATCCATCAATCACGCCAAGGCTGCGGAAGTTCCGATCATTGTCGCCATCAACAAGATGGACAAGCCGGGTGCAAATGCGACGCGCGTACGCACCGATCTCTTGCAGCATGACCTCGTGGCCGAAAGCATGGGTGGCGATGTGCTTGACGTCGAGGTTTCGGCGCTCAAGGGCACCAATCTCGACAAGCTGCTTGAAACCATCCTGCTACAAGCCGAAGTGCTCGATCTCAAGGCCAATCCCGACCGCGAGGCGGGTGGGCTTGTGGTGGAAGCGCAGCTCGACAAGGGCCGCGGGCCCGTGGCGACCGTGCTGGTGCAGCGCGGCACGCTGAAGCATGGCGATATTTTCGTGGCTGGTTCCGCCTGGGGCCGGGTGCGCGCGCTGGTGAATGAGCGTGGCGAAATGCTGAAGGAGGCAGGGCCTTCCGTTCCTGTAGAAGTGCTGGGTCTCAATTCAGCGCCGGAAGCGGGTGACCGCTTCGACGTGGTGCCGAACGAAGCGCGGGCCCGCGAAATCACCGACTACCGTGAGCGGCAGCGGCGCGAGAAGCGCGGCGCCGGCGGTGCTGCGCGAGCTTCACTCGAATCCATGATGAGCCAGATGGCGCAGGCGGGCCGCAAGGAATTTCCGATCCTGGTCAAGGCCGACGTGCAGGGTTCTGCCGAAGCCATCGTGCAGGCGCTTGAAAAAGTGGGCAACGACGAAATCCGCGCCCGCGTTGTGCATTATGCAGTGGGCGGCATTTCCGAGAGCGACATTTCGCTGGCGGCGGCTTCCGGCGCTGTCGTGCTCGGCTTCAATGTGCGCGCCAATGGCCAGGCGCGTGATGCGGCACAAGCCCAAGGCATCGAGATCCGTTACTACAACATCATCTATGACCTCGTTGATGACATCAAGGCAGCGATGGCCGGCCAGCTTGCGCCGGAACTGCGCGAAACCTTCATCGGCAACGCGCGTATCCTCGAAGTCTTCAACATCACCAAGGTGGGCAAGGTGGCAGGCTGCCTTGTCACCGAAGGCAAGGTGGAACGCGGCGCCAAGGTGCGCCTTATCCGCGACAACGTGGTGATCCACGAAGGCACGCTCTCGACCTTGAAGCGCTTCAAGGACGAGGTGCGCGAAGTGGTATCCGGCACGGAATGCGGCATGGCCTTCGAGAACTACCAGGACATGCGCAAGGATGACGTGATCGAATGCTTCCGCGTGGAGAAGGTGGCGCGGACGCTGGCTTGATGCAGGTATCAGCTTATTGGCTCAGGAATTGGGGCAGCCGCATTTCGGCTGCCCTTTTTGTTTTGGCGATCTGTTCGACCGCGATTGCTTGCTCGCCCCCACCAAACAAAACTGCTGCTGAAATATTCAATGAAG
>JBIOWL010000440.1:0-6552 GCA_044868645.1 Aestuariivirga sp. | reverse complement strand
CGCTCTAACCAACTGAGCTACACCCGCTTAGGGCTGGCCGGGCTTTAGAGAAGGGGCTCCACCCTGTCAAGCTTGGGCGAGCCCATGGCAACTTGATTTTCCTTCATCCTGAGGTGCCCGCGAAGCGGGCCTCGAAGGATGTGCAATTTAGTCTGTGCTTCGAAGCTTTGCTTCGCAAAGCACCTCAGCATAAGGACAATAGTAACTTAAAAAGACGTGCCGTCCTTGCGTGTAACCACGAACTTTCCGTTGGTCTTGACGGCCTTCATGTCCACATCCGGGTAGACGACAGATTCGGTTTGTGAGCGCGTGCCGATCACCAAAAAGCGCGCCTCCTTGTCAGACTCATTGATCACCTGATGGGCATTGCCGCCGCCCGCCTTGAAGCCCGCCACCATGCCGGAGCGAAATGGATGCCGGCCATGATTGTCCACAAGCACCATCTCGCCGTCGAGCGCCATGAGAAGTTCGTCCTCCTCCGCGTGCGTGTGGCGGTGAGATGACCAGGCTCCCGGTTCCAGCACGACGATGTTGACCCCGTACTGACTGATGCCGAAGGGATCACCAAGGGCAATGCCCGTGCGCCCGCTCACCGCTTTGGCATAGACTTCGGGATAGATTGTTGCCTTGCGGACAGGCAGATCACTGATGAGCCGCGTTGTCTGATGTTCAGTCATGTTGGAAACACTCTCAGTTGATCTGGTTCACGGCGTCGACGACGGCATCGAATGTCAGCAACGTCGAGGCATGGCGCGCCTTGAAATCACGCACCGGCAGAAGAGCCTCACAGTCAGCCCACTTGCCCAGCGGCGGGTCGCCATTTTCCTTCAGCATCCTGTGCATCTCATCGCGCAATGTGCGCAGTTCATCGGGGGTTGAGCCAATGACATGGCGGGCCATGATGGAGGATGAGGCCTGGCCCAGGGCGCAGGCCTTCACATCATGGGCAAAATCCGAAACTTTCCCGTCTTTCATATTGATATCGACGGTCACCTTGGAACCACACAATTTGGAATGGGCCATGGCCGTGGCATCGGGATGCGGCAGCCTGCCGAGCCGCGGAATATCGGCCGCGAGCCCCAAAATCTTTTTGTTGTAAACGTCATTAATCATGGCCATATCTGCGCCACGGCATGCCCGCCGCGTGGGTTGAACATATACCACGATATGGGAAGCGTGAATGCTTTCTGAAAGGGTCTGCCCTGATCCATAGGCGGCGCGAAGCCGTAGTGTGGGTACTCCGGAAACACTTCATGTCCAGGCCAAGCAGGGCTTGGCCGGAGGACATGAAGATCCAAAATGGGCACATGCCCTTATCGGAAAAGCCGAAAACTTTTCCGGGGCATGTGCAAACGCAAGGAGATCACTCCCGATGGACCTCAAAGTCGTCGAAAAATCCCGTCAATCCATCATGGACCGGCCCTCGGAAGCCGAGGCTGAAGCTGCTGTCCGTACCCTGCTAGCTTGGGCCGGTGATGATCCGCACCGCGAGGGCCTGCGTGAGACACCGCAACGTGTCGTGAAAGCGTTCAGGGAATATTTCGCAGGCTATGGCCAGGACCCGGCCGACGTTCTTGACCGGGTATTCGAGGAAGTGGGTGGCTATGACGACATGGTGATGCTGAAGGACATTCCCTTCACCTCCCATTGTGAACACCACATCGCACCGTTCTTTGGTCGGGCCCATGTGGCTTATCTGCCCACGGGCGGAGTAGTGGGGCTTTCCAAGATTGCCCGCACAGTTGATGTTTTCGCCAAGCGCCTGCAGACGCAGGAAACCATGACGGCGCAGATCGCCAATGCGGTGTGCGAGCATCTGGGCGCGCGCGGTTCCGCCGTGATGCTGGAGGCAGTTCATACTTGCATGTCCATGCGCGGTGTCCAGAAGCCCGGTGTTGCCACGGTGACGACGCAGTTCGTGGGCGAGTTCAAGAGCAACCCCCTGCTCCAGGCCCGCTTCATGGAACAGCTGCGCATGCCGCGGAGCGATTTTCCGGTCTAGCCTCCGGGCCTTGCTCTAGCTGGCACAATTGGCCATGTAGTCTGCATGGCCAGGGAAGAAACCAACGAGCTATCGCCAGCCTTCGACAAGGACGGGCTTGTCGGCTGCATCGTCGTCGATGCCACCAGTAACGACGTGCTGATGTTCGCACATATGAATGCCGAGGCCCTGGCGGCGACCCAGCGCACGGGGCGCATTCATTTCTTTAGCCGCTCCCGGCAGAAACTGTGGATGAAGGGCGAAACTTCAGGCGAGACTTTTCGCGTCGTGGATATCCGCGTTGATTGCGACCAGGACTGCCTGCTGGTGCGCGTGGAAGCCGAAGGCAGGGGCAATGCCTGCCACACGGGACGGCGGAGTTGTTTCTATCGTATGGTGGACGGCGATAGGTTGGTGTTCAAAGAGTAACACCGCCCAACTCCTCGCCCGCTTGCGGGAGAGGTGTCACGCGGAGCCTTAGCGAAGGGTGACGGAGAGGCCCTCTCCGGCCCGCCTCCCCGCGAGCGGGGGAGGATAGCACACGAATGGATCAAGCCGCCCCTGCGATATAAGCCTTCATGTGATCGGCCTCGCGTTCGATGCATTCAATCCGGTGCTTCACTACGTCGCCGATTGAAACCATCCCCGCCAATTTTCCGCTTGAAACAACCGGCAAATGGCGGATGCGATTTTCCGTCATCAATGTCATCAGTTCCTGTTCGTCATCACCCTCGGAACAGGTTTTCACGTTACGAGTCATGATGGCCGAGGCTGGCTTGGCCAACAGCGACGCGCCCTCTTTGGCGAGATGTTTGACCACGTCGCGTTCCGAGACGATGCCTTCGATCTTGCCAGCGGCATCGGTCACCACGATGGCGCCAATGCGCTTTTCGGCCAGGGCTTTCACGATGTCAGCAATCTTGTCAGCGCCGCGCGCGGTGAACACGTTGCGGCCCTTCACGCTGAGAATATTTGAGACGGACATTGCTGCCTCCTGTGCTTTGCGTGAGCGTGCAAAAACACTATCACACAATTGTGGCGCGTGAAACCTTGGGCCGGTCCAGAAGGTAAAAAAGCAGAAGCCCCGCCAGAAATCCCGCGAGATGGGCTTCCCAGGCGATGCTGCGTTCTTCCAGGAATGCGGTACCGGTTGCCATCTGGGTGGCGCCGGTGAACAGCGTCATGGCCAGGAACAATGCGGCAAAGGCAAGGGCCCGCGTATTCGCCAACAACTCGCGGAACGAAAGCACGCTCAGTAACGTGTGATCGAGCTTCTCGTTTCCACGAAATTGGTAGTCGGGACCGCATATGATGGGGATTGCTGCCGCAAGCACGGCAGAAACCGAGGCCGATGCGCCGACAACAATCAGGAATTTTCCCCAGTGAGCGAACAGCACCGCGGCGGCCCCCGCAATTGCGGACAGGACCAACAGCAGCAGATAGCGCTGCGCCCCCCAGCGCCGCGCCAAGGGCGTTGAAAAAATCAGCAGCCAGATTGAGTTCGATCCAAGGTGCATGGCATCGCCGTGCAGCAATGCGTAGGTGAAGAAGGACCAGTATTGCGCCCCTTCGGGAAAGGCCACCTGCTCACCGCCCCCAAAGCGCGCGGGGATGAAAGACAGCGAATAGAGCGACCATACCTGCCAGTCCTCGCCCAGGAGCCACAAACCTGCGTGAATCACGATGAGAATTGCGATGACCGCCAGCACAACGGCAGGAACATTGATGGCTGGCGGAGATGAGGCCGAGACAGTCGGCTGAGGGTCAAAGGGCATGGGAAACAAACAAGGTAAAGATTAAGGCTCTCACTGCTGGCATGGCACCTGCACAGCCTAGCCCAAGACGTTTCCAATTGGGACATGGGATCAGTGCATGCAGCACCCTATTTTAACGACCGAGTATGATACGCAAATCCTGCATCCCGGGAGCCGCAGGCTGTTCGCGCATTGGGAAAGCCTGCGCGCCGAGCGGGCCTATCCGAATCGGGAGGAATTTACTTTCGGGCCGGTGAGAGACCTGATGCCGGAAATGGTTGTGATCGAGCGGGATTCGGCGCGCGGTGGCTACCGTTTCCGCTTGGCCGGAAGCCGGGTGTGCACGCTTTTCGGCAAGAACCTCACATCAAGCAATGCGCTTGCCGGTTGGGACGCCTTTGAAGCGAGCATTCTCAGCAACCATTTTGAGCTAGCCCTCGAGAACTTCCAGCCTGTCCTCATGCGCATGCGCCTTCTCACCGATATGGGGTTGACGCTCGCCATTGAACTCATTGCCATGCCGATCCGTGCCCGGGAGTCAAACCGCGTCCAGCTCATTGGCGGGCTCTTCTCGTTCCGTGACACGGGCGAGCTTGCACACAAATCCATCCGGGCACGGGAGTTGGCCTCGGCCCGTGCCATCTGGACGGAACATGGCGGTGGTATGCTCGGGCATTGGCTTAATGTGAATTCTCCGCCTCCCATAAAGCGCCCCAGCCGGCCATTGCTCAGGGTGCTCGAAGGCGGTAAGTCACGGTAACAATTATAGATTGTCCCATTACTGAAATAAACCTCCAATTGTATTCAATACTTAACCGTACCTTTACTCGCAGAGGCCAAAATTAGGGTTGAGGTCATAGCTGCGCCTCCGTGCCGGAACAGAGGCACGTCGAATTTCAAGGGGTCGACAAGTGACTGCACTTGCTGGGAGTGTGCCCACTACGGCAACCAATACTGGTCTTGCGAGCGTAGTCTTCGGGCGCTTCATGCTGCCCGACATGACTGAGCATGCCTGCCAAGTCATCGAAATGGGTCCGGACAACGCGGTCTTTGCCACCAGCGAAGTACCGCCCATCGGTCAGCCGATTGTTGCCTATCTGGAGGATCTGGGCCGCGTCGAGGTGATTTCGGGGGCACCAGTGCCAGGCGGCTTCCGGGTGAGATATGCCTATAGCGGAGCAAGATTGGAACGCCTGAGGGCGCGCATCAGCTATCTCAAGCAAAGGGCGGAAGGCGCTCCCGACCAGCGCCGCCATGCCCGTTTCGAGCCCAAGGACAAGCATACCAATCTCACACTGCCCGACGGGCGCAGCTATCCCTGTGAAGTGATGGATATTTCCATCTCTGGCTGCGCCATCAAGACCGACATCATGCCGAGCATTGGCACGGCTCTCCTGGTCGGCAAGATGAGAGGGCGCGTTGTGCGCTATCTTGAAAGTGGCGTGGGTATCGAATTCACCAGGCAGCTGACCGCACAGGACAGCTGATCAAAGATCTACAACGTCCACAACGCCGGTTGCGGCCTTGAGCGCGCCCCTGATTTGCGGTGAGACCACGAATTTGCTACCGAGCGAGATGTCGATCTCGCGGCCACTCTCTGTGATCAGCGTCACGAGAACGGGCGCCTTCCCACCGTGCAGAAGGCGTTTGGCAATCGAGTCGACTGGAACCGCATCACGCACGAAAATCTGCAGGCCCTGCACCGCATTCGCCGCCGCCTTGTCCAGCGCCTCGACGCCTTGCAGCCTGAGCTTCACATCATCGCCATCCATGTCCGCCTCGACGCGGATGACCACTGACTTTCCAGGTTCGAGAAGATCGCGCGCCGCATTGAGCGTATCGGAAAAGCAGACTGCTTCGAATTGCCCGGAGGGATCGGAGAAGCCTACAAAGGCAAAGCGGTTGCCGGCTCTGGAACGGCGTTCCTGCCGGTGCGTGACCGTAGCGGCAAGTTTCGCTGCGCTGGCGCCATTTGATTTCACCTTGTTCACAAAGCTCGCATGGCTTTCCACACCCATGCGCGTGAGAGCCTTGCCATAGTCGTCGAGCGGATGGCCCGAGAGATAGAAGCCCACGGCCTCGAATTCGTGAGCAAGCCTCTCCATGGGTAGCCAGTTCTCGCGAGGCGGCAGCACAATGTCTGGCGCCGTTGCAGACTTTCCGCCGCCGAAGAGATCATTCTGTCCAGCAGCCAATTCCGTGGTGGCGCGGTTGGAAAGTCCGATCAGCATGTCTATTGAATCGAGAACCTGGGCGCGGTTGCGGTTGAGGGCATCGAAGGCACCGGACTTGGCGAGGCTTTCAAGCGCGCGGCGGTTCAGCGATCTGGCTTCGACGCGGCGGGCAAAATCGGCAAGTGAGCTGAAGGCCCCACCCTCCTCTCGCTTTTGCACCAGATGCGCCACGGCCCCTGCCCCGACATTCTTCAGCGCGGCCAAAGCATAGACGATGGCGCCTTCGCGCACATCGAACTCCGTGCCGCTGGCATTGACGGATGGCGGCACGACGGTGATGCCGAGGCGCGTTGCCTCCTGCTTGAACTGCATGAGCTTGTCGGTGTTTCCCATATCCAAGGTCATGGAAGCGGCCAGGAACTCCCCCGGATAGTTCGCCTTCAGATAAGCGGTTTGGTAGCTGACATAGGCGTATGGCGCCGAGTGTGACTTGTTGAAACCGTATTCAGCGAACTTGGCGCAGGCGTTGAAAACTTCGACGGCAAGCGTCTCCGAGAAGCCCCTCTCCATCGCGCCCTTGATGAAGGTGCCACGCTGCTCGTCCATTTCCTTCTGGATCTTCTTGCCCATGGCGCGGCGCAGA
>JBIOWL010000439.1:0-8966 GCA_044868645.1 Aestuariivirga sp. | reverse complement strand
CCTCGCCAAGCAGGCGCCGAAGCTCGGCTGGCGGCCGGATTTTCCTATCGACAATGTGCTGGTGAGCGAGAAGCTGCGCCTTGTCAGCCTGAAGCCGATCAAACCCTTCGGTTATTTCACGCTTCTGGAATTCAAGCGCCAACCGTGATGGTCGTTGCGGGAAAGACCGGGCTTGCTATAGTCGTCTTCCGTTGAATTGAAGTGACCATGGCGAAACTGCACATCAACCCCGAACTCGACAAGGACATCAAAAAGGGCATTGCCTGGTCCGTCCACGCCTTCACAACATTCGGCATTGTTGCTGGTTTCCTCGCGCTTGTTGCGGTTTTGAAGGGCGATGCCTTTGTCGCCTTCATCTGGCTCGGTGTTGCGCTTTTCGTTGACGGCATTGACGGCTCGCTCGCCCGCCGGGCGCGGGTCAAGGAATACACGCCGAACTTCGACGGCACGACGCTGGACAATGTCATCGACTTTTTCACTTACGTCGCCGTGCCGGCACTGATGATCTACTGGTTCAACATGGTGCAGCTGGACTGGATATTCCCGGTTGGCAGCAGCACATGGAGTCTCATTTGCGCGGCGACCATCATGGCGGTCTCTTGCTACACCTTCGCCAATCTGGGCATGAAGAGCCATGACTATTACTTTGTCGGATTCCCGGCCCTGTGGAACATCGTCGTTCTTTACTTCTATGTATTCGAGACCGGACCTCTCACCAATTTCATCACGGTCATTTTGCTGTCAGTCCTCACTTTCATCCCGGTGAAATTCGTCCATCCCTTCCGGGTGACGCATTGGCGCTCGATTACCGTGCCCATGACAGTGCTGTGGGCGGCGATGACCTTCAGCCTTATTCTCGCCAAGCGGTTTCCTGAGAATTTCGGCGTCATTGAAACGCTGGAGCAGTGGCTGCTGGGCGTGGCTTCGGTTTATTTCGCCTGGATTTCCCTGTGGCGGACCTTCATCCTGGGAGACCGGGGCGAAGAGGAAGATACGCCCGCCGCGGACGGGCAGAAAACTTGACGGGCAGGGTCCCATTGCCTATAGCCCGGCCACCTTTCGATTGGCGGGGTAGCTCAGTTGGTTAGAGCACGGGAATCATAATCCTGGGGTCGGGGGTTCAACTCCCTCCCCCGCTACCAATCGAACCCTCACCGCCACAACTCTTGGGGACTTTTCTTGGCCCAGAAGCATGTGATTGTTGTTGGCGGCGGCATCATCGGCGCGAGCCTTGCCTATCATCTTGCGAAATCGGGCGCGCGCGTGACCTTGCTCGATGAAGCAAAGGAACGGGGCGGCGTTGCAACGCCCAAATCCTGGGCCTGGATCAATGCCAGCTGGGGCAACGAAGAACCCTATTTCAGGTTGCGAACATATTCGATGAAGCTGTGGCGCGGCCTCGACAAGGCGGTGCCGGGACTTCAAGTGAACTGGTGTGGTGGTCTTTTGTGGGATTTGCCGGAGGATGAACTACGGTCTTATGTGAAGCAGCAATCGTCCTGGGGTTACGATATCAAGCTGGTCGACCGCCAGAAGGCCCGGAAGATCGAACCCAATCTCATGGAGCCGCCGGAAATTGCGGCACACGCGGCAGAAGAGGGCGTTGTTGAGCCTGTTCACGCAGTCACATGCCTGCTCGCTGCGGCGGAGCAACATGGCGCACAAACCCTTTTTGGAGCGCGGGCCATCAGGCTTGCGGAAGATGGCGGTGGCATCAAGGGCGTGATGACCGATGACGGCGTGCTGGAGGCGGATGATGTTGTGGTGGCGGCTGGCGCGGCCTCCCCGCAGATTCTCAAGACCGCCGGTGTCGCACTGCCGCTTGATACGCCACCGGGGTTGCTGGTGACGTCCGAGCCTGCGCCGGAACTTCTGAACGGCTTGGTGATGGCACCGGAGCTTCATGTGCGGCAGAGACCCGATGGTTCGCTAATTGCGGGCAGTGATTTCGGCGGCACGGAACCGGGCCGTGATCCCGAAGCGACTGCGGAGCAGCTTTTCGGCAAAGTGAGGGCGATGATCCGCGGCGCCGGGAATTTGAAGATGGCGGGTTTTGCGATTGGCCATCGCCCGACGCCGCCAGATGGAGTCTCTGCCGTCGGAAGAATTGCAGGCAAGCCGGGACTATATGTCTGCGTCACTCATTCGGGGATCACGCTTGCACCGGCACTCGGCGAATTGGGCGCGCTTGAAATTCTCGAGGGCGAACGTGATCCGTTGCTGGAGCCTTTTGGCCCCGACAGATTGATTACCGGGAAATGATGCAGCCTCTTTCGGAAATGTCGCCGGAGCACTTGCGCGGCATCAAGGCGGTGCTCACGGATATCGACGATACGATCACCACACATGGCAAGCTGCCGGCACTCGCCTATGAGGCGCTGGAAAGGCTGCATGAGGCCGGTATTTGCGTTGTGCCGGTGACGGGAAGGCCCGCCGGCTGGTGCGACATGATCGCATGGTTCTGGCCGGTTGATGGTATCGTCGGTGAGAATGGCGCATTCTCATTCCGCTATCTTGAAAAGGAGAAGCGCATGCTGCGCATTTATGCGCAGGAGGACGCAACGCGCATAGCCAACAAGGCAAAGCTCTGGGAGATCGCCCGGCGGGTGCTGAAGGACTTTCCGGGAACCGCCATTGCCGCGGACCAGGCCTATCGCGAGATTGATGTTGCCATCGACTTTGCCGAGGACGTGAAACCGCTGCCGTTGGATGTGGTGCAGAAAATAGTGAAGGCATTCGAGGCAGAAGGCGCGACCGCCAAGATCAGCTCCATCCATGTCAATGCTTGGTTCGGCAAGCATGACAAGCTCGGCATGGCTTTGCGCTTTCTGGAGGAGGCTTGTAGCATTCCCGGAGGCGAAGCCAAATCCTGCGTTGCCTATTGCGGTGACAGCCCCAATGATGCGCCGATGTTTGGATATTTTCCATTGAGCATCGGTGTTGCCAATGTGAAGCGCTTTGCGGACCGCATGGAACATCTGCCGTCCTATGTCACAGCAGAAGAGGGCGGTGCTGGTTTTGCCAGCTTTGCCTACCGGTTACTTGAGGGGCGGCGGACGTGATTGAGCAACTGCCAGCCGTGCTCACGGGCAAGGGCGGCATCGTGCTTGCCACTCTCGTGGCCTTTCTTGTACTGGAGCGTTTGTTCCCGGTGGCGCGCTGGGTCGGCGGTGTCGCCCGGGTGGCAAAGAACCTGGCGCTGGCGCTGTGCAATGTCGCGATCGGGCCTCTCATCGTCATTCCGGTGACGGTTTATGCGGCAGGACACGCGCCGCAATGGCGGCCGGATGTGCTGTCGGGTTGGGCCGGACTGGCCTTCGATCTCCTCGTTCTCGATTTCTGGATCTACTGGTGGCACGTCGCCAACCACAAGCTGCCGTTCCTGTGGCGTTTTCATTCGGTGCATCACCTTGATGAAACGCTCGATGCCACAACGGCGCTGCGCTTTCACTTTGGCGAGGTGGCGCTTTCGGCGCTGGTGCGCGCAGTGGTGATCTTCGTGCTGGCTGTTCCACTGGTGTCCGTGGTGGTGTTTGAAACGCTCATCGCGATGATCACAATCTTCCACCACTCCAACCTCAAGCTTCCGCCCAGGCTCGAAAGGGCGCTGTCGTGGATCATCGTCACCCCATCGATCCACTGGATCCATCACCATGCTGAGCGCGCCGACACGGATTCCTCTTATGCGACCATTCTTTCTGTATGGGACAGGCTGTTCGCTAGCCGCAGCCAGACGGTGCGCACGGCAGCGATGCCCATCGGCGTTGAAGGCACACGGGACCTGCCGGTGGTGAGATTGCTGTTGCGGCCATTCCATCAACGTTAACGCGCCGCAATTTGGCCCGCGAAATGCACATCCTAGGCTGGACGGTTGCGATGAGGGGAAACTGTGCCGGATTGGTACAGCGGACGATTGGCGTTGCTGCCAAGGAGTGATTGGTGAAGCCAGCCCAGCCAGGATTCGAAACGGCCATGCGGGAAGCGCGCCTTGCCGAGGCGGCCCATCTCGAAGCGGTGATCCGGGCGCAGGACGCAGGCGCGCTCCGGCTCGATCTCTTGCGCAGCCGGCTTCTCGATTCCTTGCCTGCCGACAGCACACTGCGCCAAAGCATGGACTTGCGGCTTCCGCCGGATTTTCCACCACGGCTCTTTCTTGATCTTACGCGATCCGTGGCGATGGCGCCGGACGGACGCAGCTTCCTTCTGGAAGAAGATCACGAGGATCACCGCACCGTGCTGGCTACCGAAGCAAGCGTGGAAGACATGGTGCGCGAGGTCCTGCGGCTTGAGGCGCACCGGACTATCCAGGCGGCGCGAAAGCCTGAATCAGCAAGATTGTGGAAGCCCGGCACGCTCCACCCCCTGACATGGGCGCAATTGCTCTATGTCTGGCTTACCGGCTTTGTGGCCGGTGCGGCGCTTTTGGCACTGATTGCCATCTTCATGAAAAAGCTCGGTTTTTAGCTGACATCTCACTGTTACATTCTGAAACAGCAATTGATTTCGGAAAAGCCCAACGCCCTTTTACTTAAAGGTCAGGGAGCGGGGAATCGTTAGTACTGAGTCGGCTTGGGAATTGAGGCAATAGTGACAGCTTACGCAAACAGCTTGGCGGCGCAGGCGCTGGCGGCAACGCCGCGCCAAAATGACAGTCTGCCCCAGAAGATCGGCGGCTTTGCTACCATTGCGGAAGCGCTCGAATATGCTGCGAAAGGCGAGACGGGTTTCAATTTCTATGGCGGGCGTGGCACACTTTCCAGCACGTTGAGCTATGCGCAGTTGCGCCACCGTGCGCTGTCGACGGCGCGCAAGCTTCTTGCCGCCGGTCTCAAGCGTGGCGACCGCGTGGCGGTCGTTGCCGAAACAGGCCCTGATTTCATGGCAGTGTTTTTCGGCTGCCAATATGCCGGGCTCCTTCCGGCGCCGGTTCCCTACAGCATGTATATCGGCGGCAAGGATGCCTATATCTCCAAGGTGGCGGGCATGTTCTCGGCCGCAGACGTTGCCGCCGTCATCACCAGCGAGGATTTGAAAGATCACATCGCTGCGGGCGCGGAACTTGCCGGCCTCAAGCTGGTGCTGACCCATGCGGAGCTTCAGGCGCTTCCCGAAAGCATCACACGCCTTGAAGGTTTCGGCGCAAGCGATTTGGCCTATGTGCAGTATTCGTCGGGTTCGACCTCGGCGCCCAAGGGCGTTCTCATCACACAGCGCGCCATCATGGCGAACACCGATGGCATGGCCCAGCATGGCTTCGAGGCAAGGCCCGATGACCGGGCCTTTTCATGGCTGCCGCTCTATCACGACATGGGGCTTGTAGGCTTCTGCCTCGCGCCGCTGGTTGCGCAGGTGACGGTGGATTTCCTGCCGACAACGGCTTTTGCGCGCAGGCCCACGCTGTGGCTCAAGCTGATGAGCGAGAATGGCTGCACGGTCGCCTCATCGCCCACCTTCGGATACGAACTTGCAACGAAACGCATCGCCGGCGATGCCATCACGCTCGACCTGTCGCGCTGGCGGTGCGCCTGCATCGGCGGCGACATGGTGCGCGCCGATGTGCTGACGCGCTTTGCCGAGACCTTTGCGGTCGCCGGTTTCAATGCCAAGGCCTTCCAGCCGAGCTATGGCATGGCGGAATCGACACTTGCCATTTCCATCAGCGAAGTGGATACGCCGATCAAGATCGACACGATCGATCTTGCCACCCTCAAGACCAAGAAGCGCGCTGTGCCGGTGCGCAAGGGCGCTTCGGGTGTGCAGACCAGGGGTTTCGTGGTCTGCGGCAAGCCGCTTCCCAAACACAAGGTGGAAGTGCGCGACGAGCAGGGCAAGCTTTTGGCCGAGCGCATGGTGGGCCGCATCTTCGTCAAGGGCCCGAGCCTCATGGCCGGATATTTCAACGCACCGGAAGCGACGCAGCAGACCATCGGTGCCGATGGCTATCTCGACACCGGCGACATGGGCTATCTGCTCGACGGCGAAATCGTCATCACGGGGCGCGTCAAGGATTTGATCCTGCATAATGGCCGCAATATCTGGCCGCAGGACATCGAATGGGCGGCTGAAGCCATCGAGCCGCTGAAGTCTGGAGACGTTGCCGCGTTTGCGGTGGAAGGCAGCGACGGAGACGACGAGGTGGTGGTGCTGGTCGAATGCAAGATAACCGATTCCCTGCAGCAGGAAGACTTGCGCCGCGCCGTTCACATGGCGGTGCACCAGGTGGCTGGTGTTGACTGCACCATCGTGCTGGTGCCGCCTCGTAGTCTGCCTTTCACTTCGTCCGGCAAGCTGTCGCGAGCCGGGGCGCGCGAACGCTATCTTGCCGGTGACATCGGCGAGATCGGCTCGCCGCACTTGAACTGACACCTGAACAAGGCATCCCATCCATGCGGCGCATGCGCTTTGCCCTGACCGGGGCGACCGGATTTGTCGGGCGCCCGGTGAGCAAACTGCTCATTGAAAGTGGGCATGAGGTGAGCGTACTGGTGCGCAATCCCGACCGGCTTGAGGATGCTGAGGGCTTGCGCGTCGTGACGGGCGATCTCTTCAACAGGATGGCGCTTGCCGAACTGGTGTCAGGCGCCGATGCCGTTCTTCATCTGGCGGGCGCCATCAAGGCGCGGGGGCGCGAGGGATTCTTTGCCATCAATAGGGACGGCACGGTCAATTTAGTGAAAGCGGCCCTCGAAGGCGGCGTCAAACGCTTCGTGCATGTCTCGTCGCTGGCGGCGCGGGAGCCACAACTTTCGGCCTATGGTGCAAGCAAGCTTGCGGCGGAACAGGCCGTTGCGGCGTCTTCGGCGGAAAGGAAGGCGCTCATTGTCAGGCCTCCCGTTGTCTATGGCCCGGGCGATGAAGCGACGCTGCCGCTGCTCAGGGAACTCATGCGCTCGGTTGCGATCATTCCGGGTCACAGCAGCCAGAGATTTTCACTGATCCATGTGGACGACCTTGCGGCGGTTCTTTGCGCAGCGGTCGAAAGCGAGCACACCGGCCTTGTCGAAGTGGATGATCTTTCCGGCGGCCATGGCTGGGACGATTTATTCGCCATCACGCGCCATATCTTTGGTTCGCCCAAGAACAGCATTTTTGTGCCATTTGGGTTTGCGAGCCTTGCCGGCATGGCGGCTGATGCCTGGGCCGCGGTGAGCGGCCATGCGCAGATGATCAGCCAGGGCAAGATGCGCGAGCTCTATCATCCGGACTGGGTGGTTGCGGGAGAAAACTGGCCGAGGCCCAACCCAATCGTGCTGTCACAAGGATTGCCTTCGACCATCCGCTGGTATCAGGAACGGGGAAAGTTGCCGCGTGGGAATGCAGACGATAGAGGCGAGCGCCATGACTGAAGAAGATATCACAACCGAAATCTGCGCGCTGCTGCAGCAGTTCAACACGAAGGGGATCACCCTCACGCAGGCGACGGATATCCCCGCCGAGCTCAACATCGATTCAGTCGGCGTTCTCGATTTCATCATGGACGTGGAAGACAAATTCGACATTGAGATCCCGATAAATGTGGTGTCGGAGACGCACACCATCGGCGATCTCGTCAAAGTGGTTCAGGCGCGCATCAAGAAGGCATGAGCGATGATTGATCTTCTCGACAAACATGTTGATCTCCTAGACAAGCATAAGGGCATCATCGAGCGTTTCGAACGCATGATGGCGATGGGCGTCAACGCCATGGGGCCGGTCAATGACCGCATTCTTTCGCCCACCCGCGCCATCATCAAAGGCAAGGAGACAATCCTCGCCGGCACCAACAACTATATGGGGATAACTTTCGATCCTTCCTGCATTGCGGCGGGGCAGGAGGCGCTGGCGAAATACGGCACCGGCACCACGGGTTCGCGCGTTGCCAACGGCAATTATGCCATGCACCAGGAACTGGAGCAGGAACTGGCGCGCTTCCTCAACAAGAAGCACTGCATCGTCTTCACGACAGGCTATCAGGCCAATCTCGGCATGATGTCGGGGCTTGCGGGATCGCGCGACACAATCTTCCTCGACAGCGATTCCCATTCCTCGATCTATGACGGCTGCACGTTGTCGGGCGCCAAACTCGTCCGCTTCCGCCACAATGATGCGGCCGATCTCGACAAGCGGCTCACACGCTCGGAAGGAGAAGAGGGCGGCAGGCTTGTCGTTCTTGAAGGCATCTATTCGATGCTGGGAGACCGGGCGCCGCTCAAGGAGTTCATCGAGGTCAAGAAGAAGCATGGCTTCCAGCTTCTGGTGGATGAGGCTCATTCCTTCGGCGTTTTGGGGCCGAATGGGCGCGGCCTCGCCGATGAAGTCGGACTTGAAGAGGAAGCGGACTTCATCGTCGGCACCTTCTCAAAGAGTATCGGTTCCATCGGTGGCTTCGGGGCGGGCGATCATCCGCTCTTCGAGGTGCTGCGCTATGCCATGCGGCCCTATCTTTTCACGGCGTCATCATCGCCTGCAACCATTGCAACATCGCTGCAGGCGGTAAAAGTGCTGGCCAAGGAACCGGAACGCCGCGACCGCATCCGCGCCAATTCGGAGCGGTTGTTCAATGGTTTCAAGTCTCTCGGATTTGAAATGGGCTGCGAAGTGGTGAGTCCGGTGATCGCGGTGAAGTGCAAGGATGAAATCTCCACCATCCAGATGTGGAACCGCATTCTGGAAGCAGGTGTCTATGTCAACATTGCGCTGCCGCCGGGAACGCCGAACCGCCTGTGCCTCTTGCGCTGCTCTGTTTCAGCGGCGCACACATTCGATGATATCGACAAGATCATCGACATCTTCGGCAAGGTGGTTAAGGGGTAGCGCGCCCCGATTGGGTGATCATATATTTTCCTCCATGGACCGACTTGATCGGCCCATCCAGACTGGTTTGGCGGGTCAAGCCCGCCGATGGAGAGAAATAATTGTAGCCTACCGCACCGCGCCCTTGCGCAGGAGTTGCGGCAGGAGGAGGAGCCCCGCAAGCAACGGATGCC
>JBIOWL010000438.1:0-2444 GCA_044868645.1 Aestuariivirga sp. | reverse complement strand
TGTTCGATAGCTTGAGCGTCTGGGAGAATGTGGCCTTCGGCCTGATCCAGGGACGCGGCATGGCCCGCCCACAGGCGAAGGAAGTGGCCATCGAGAAACTGGCGCAAGTCGGCCTCACCGCCGATGTGGGAGCGCTCCACCCGGCGGAACTGTCAGGCGGCATGCAGAAGCGCGTGGCCCTCGCCAGAGCCATCGCCGCCGATCCCGAGATCATCTTCTTCGATGAACCGACCACCGGCCTTGATCCCATCATGGCCGACGTCATCAACAATCTGATCGTCGATTGCGTGAAGACGATTGGCGCGACCACCATCTCCATCACCCATGACATGGTCTCTGCCCGCAAGATCGCCGACGACATCGCCATGATCCACAAGGGCGAGATCATCTGGCGCGGCGAAGCCAACCAGGTGAACCGCTCCGGCAACGCCTATGTCGACCAGTTCATCCATGGGCGCGCCGAAGGCCCCATCCAGATGGATGTGTTGAAGCTGTAGCTCCAACCCGTCATCCCGGCGAAACACCCCTCTCCTTTGGAGAGGGTGCCCCGCAGGGGCGGGTGAGGTACCTCATCCGGCGCTCACTGCGCTCGCGCCACCTTCTCCAGAGGAGAAGGGTGAATGCGCGCCGGCATTGAATGGGCCACATTTGCTCCCCAAATCATTCATGTTAGAGTTTGCGCGCTAAAAGAGGAGGAGCCCCATGACGCGTTCCGTCCGCCAGACACCTTTCCTGTCCAACACCGCCCATGAATCGGAAAAGAAGGACAAGAAACTGGCACATCAGCGAGAACGCAAATGGGTTCACGACCATCTCCAGCCGGAGAACGTCAGCGAGGATTTTGACCTCCCCACGCCTCACGAACATCCCAAGAGCGGGCGCGACAGCTTTGCCAAGAAGGGCAAGGCCTTGGCCCAGGGCGAGCCTTCCGCCCACCGGAAATAGTGAGGCTTGCAGTCTTGCACCCTCCGTTCTAGGAGCCAGTGAAAGTCTGACGGAATCGCTCCCTTACTCGTCATTCCCGCGAAGGCGGGAATCCCGCTTTGCGTGCAACAAGCTGGGTGCCTGCCTTCGCAGGCATGACGGGTCGAGAGGTTGCATAAGGATGGATGTGCCCATGAAAGCCAAAGTGAAGGTGACGCTGAAAAACGGCGTCCTCGACCCTCAAGGGAAGGCCATTGAGGGGGCTCTGGGCTCGCTTGGCTTTTCCGGTGTGAACGGCGTTCGCCAGGGCAAATATTTCGAGATCGAATTGGCCGAGACTGACCGCGCCAAGGCCGAGGCCCAAGTGAAGGCCATGTGCGAAAAACTCATCGCCAACACGGTGATCGAAAACTACGCGATTGAACTAGCTTAATTTCCTCATGATCAAGACCTTTGCACAAGCTGATAGAAACATGCTTCGAGGCTCGCGGCCTTCGCCCGCGAGCACCTCAGCATGAGGGATAGCAATATTCTGCCTCACCCTGAGGTGCCGCCGGAGGCGGCCTCGAAGGGTGCGACGTCATGGGATGAGGAGAGAAGAAGTTGAAATCCGCCGTCATCGTCTTCCCCGGCATTAATCGCGACCGCGACATGATGCTGGCGCTTGAGAATGTAACAGGCGTTGCGCCTATCGCCGTTTGGCATGCGGATATGGAACTGCCGAATGTCGATCTCGTCGTCGTGCCTGGCGGCTTTTCCTATGGCGACTATCTCCGCTGCGGGGCCATTGCCGCCCGTTCACCCATCATGTCCGATGTGCGCGCCAAGGCCCTGAAGGGACTCAAGGTTCTGGGCGTCTGCAACGGCTTCCAGATCCTCACCGAGACGGGACTCCTTCCCGGCGCGCTGCTGCGCAACGGCGCGCTGAAATTCGTCTGCCGCGATGTGAAACTGCGCATCGAGAACAACCGCACCTGGTTCACCAACCGCCTGAAGAAGGGCGATGTGGTTCCCTGCCCCGTGGCCCACGGCGAAGGCAACTACATTTGCGATGCCGAAACTCTTGCGCGCCTCGAAGGCGAAAACCGAGTCGTCTTCCGCTATGCCGAAGGGACCAACCCGAATGCGGCGATGAATGACATCGCCGGCATCATGAATGAGGCCGGGAACGTCATCGGCATGATGCCCCACCCTGAAAACATGGTGGAGCCGCTGCATGGCTCGACCGCCTGCCGCCCGCTTTTTGAGAGCCTTCTGGCAGCATAGGGACCTGGCTTCCTAAATCTCCATGGGCCGACTTGACCGGCCCACCCAGACTTTCAAGCGGCATGCAGTCGGAAAATCTCGATCGGCGGGTTGACCCCGGATCAAGTCCGGGACGCCGATGAAGGGTTAAGAAGGGCCGCCCGCTCTTCGAAAGCCTGCTGCCACATTACTTCTCCTCAAACTCTCTGAGAATTTGCCGAAAAGGCAACGCTCAAGGTTAGTAATCCGTGAACCGCGAGGCCTGTTAATCCTAG
>JBIOWL010000437.1:0-11319 GCA_044868645.1 Aestuariivirga sp. | reverse complement strand
CGCGCACTTCGCCGTCCTCGCCCGCTTCGGGCCGCCGTGTTCCGCCATCGGCAAAGCAGTGGCCTTTCCACTCCACAAAATCGCCGGTCCGCTTCACGGTTTTGAAACAGCAGAACACATCGCCGCCCTTCACCTCCATCGGCTTGATGGTAATGGGCGTTGTTTCGCATTCAGCCTCTGACTGCGCCCAGCTGCCGACAATGGTTTCGGCGGCGAAAGTTTCCGGCGCAGAAAAGAGCACCAGAAAAAGCAGCGCCAGCTTTTTCACGGTTTCATCCGGAGCAGGGGAAAGAAGGCAAAGAGCAGCTGGCCGAAGAGGCCAAGCTGTGCCGGGGGTGCCGCATAGAGCGCCATATGTTGCCTGGGCGTCAGTCCCAAGCCCAGAGACACCACGACTTCAGCCAAAAGCAACAGGCACAAGGCGATGAGGCCCATAGCAAGGCGCGATGGTGCTTCGCTTGCGGGCTTCAGGCGATGCACCACCACGCCGCAAGCCCACCAGGATATGGCGATCATGAAGGGCAGCTCGATGGCGACCGCCGCAATCTCGCCGGTTCGCGGCGCAATTATCAGCATACGGAGTGTTCCGAGGATGAAGCCCGCAATGAAGACGATGACGAAATAGGATATGGCGGCTTGAACGATGATCATGATGAGCCTGCTGTTTGCGGAAGGCGCCAGTCGATAGGTTGTTCGCCATGGGCTTCAAGAAAGGCATTGGCGCGGGAGAAGGGCTTCGATCCGAAAAAGCCATTATGTGCCGAAAGCGGCGAGGGGTGGGCCGACTTGATAACACAGTGCTTCGTTGTATCGACGAAGGATGCTTTCCGCTGTGCATAGCTGCCCCAGAGGATGAACACCACGGGCCGGGGCAGGGCGTTCACTTCGCGGATCACGGCATCGGTGAATTGTTCCCAGCCCTTGCCCTGGTGAGAGGCTGCGCGGCCCGCTTCCACCGTCAGCACGGCATTGAGCAGCAGCACGCCCTGCTTGGCCCAGCTTTCGAGGTGCCCGTGGCGCGGCGGGTCGATGCCGAGATCGGTTTTCAGTTCCTTGTAGATGTTGATGAGCGATGGCGGGGGCTGCACGCCATCGCGCACGGAAAAGCACAGGCCATGGGCCTGGCCCTCGCCATGGTAAGGGTCCTGGCCGATGATGACCACGCGCACCTGATCGAGCGGCGTTGCATCAAGGGCGTGGAACCATTCGCTGCCCTTGGGGAAGATGCGTTTACCCGCGTCGCGCTCCGCCACCAGAAAGTTTTTCAGGGCCGCCATATAGGGTGCGTCAAATTCCTTCTGCAGAGGCTGAAGCCAGGAGGGATCAAGTTTCACCATGCCCCAGCATGGCTCATGCAAAAATTTAGCTCAAGCGGCGCGGCGTTCGCCCGCTGGTGAGACGTTGAGGAGGCGGGCCAGGCGCTCGATCAGATGAATTTCGAAATGGTGGCTCATGCCGTCAGCAAGGCTGATGCGGATGGCGGCGGCAAGAACGTCCTGCCGGAAGCTCACATCGGTCTTGAGCTTGAGCAGGGTGGCGCAGGCGAGAATGGCGCTATCGGATTGATGGGCCACCGTTGCCCGGCTGATCAGCTTGTTTGTCTCGCTGCGCGGCAGGTTGAACAGCTTTTTCAACTCATAGACGAGGCTCGAAATCTCGGTGCGGTGGATGACATAGTCAGCCGGCAGCACCGAATAGAGCAGGATGGTGGTAGCAAGCAGCAATTGGGCCTGGGCGGCCGCATTCTCCTGGGCGGGCTGGCCAAGTTCGGCGAGGAGCCTGTCAATCATCATGATGCTTTCACTCCGCCAGCATTGACTAGCCTGCCAGCGTTAAGAGTTTCTTAACAACTGTGTTCATTCTGGTACAGAAGGCGGATGAGCGACTGGAACCCCAGGGAATATATGGGTTTTGCGGCGGAGCGCGCGCAGCCCGCCATTGATCTTATTGCGCGGCTGCCGAATCGGTCGCCGAAAAGCGTCGTTGACCTTGGCTGCGGCCCCGGCAATTCGGCGGCTTTGCTGCAGCGCGCCTTTGCCGATGCCGCCATCACCGGCGTTGACAGTTCGCCCGCGATGATTGCCGCCGCGCGGAAGGCCGTTCCCAACGCCACATTTGTAGAGGCCGGCGTTGCAGGCTGGTTGCCGCCGCCGGAAACCGATCTCGTCTTCTCCAATGCCCTGTTCCAATGGCTGCCGGAGCGGGATGATGTCATTCGGAGAATACTTTCTGCATTGAAGAGCGGTGCCATGCTCGCCCTGCAGATGCCGGACAATCTCGACGAGCCCAGTCATCGCCTCATGCGTGAGGTTGCGCAATCAGGCCCATGGCGCAACAAACTCTCGGCGGCGTTGGAAGCGCGGCGCGGGCTTGGTGATGAGTTGCACTACTACAACCTGCTCACTCCAATTTTGCAGCATCTTCAGGTCTGGCGGACAACATATGTCCATGCGCTGGACAGTCACGAAGCCATTGCGAACATGCTGGCGAGCACGGGACTCAAGCCATTTCTTGATCCGTTGACGGAAGATGAGCGCAAGAGCTTCCGCGCCGACTATGTGGCGCAGCTCACACAACATTACCGGCCCACGCGCGATGGCAGGGTGCTGTTCCGCTTTCCGAGATTGTTCATCATCGCCATCCGCGCCTAAGATTCAGCTGCGCAAATACCTGAGCAACGCCTCGATATCCCCATTGTTGCGGTTGATGACACCCACAAAGGTTGCGCGCATCTGACTGGCGAGCCAGACCGAGGAAACGTTTACATCCTTCAGCCGTCCGCCATCGACGCGGAAGATGAGTTTGCGGCCGCCATTGGCGGTGGCTGTGATGGTGCCGCCGGAGCAGGAGATGACCTTCAGCCCGTCTACCTTGAAGCGATCGGCGTATCTGGCCATGAAACGCCCAATGAAGTCTCTTGCCAGCCTGAGGTATTCGCCTTCCTGAGCCTTGGTAAGCTTCTTGCGGTGTGGCCCAAGGGCGAAGAGGGCAAGGGCGCGCATGTCGGTGTGGCGGCTGGCGGCGCTGAGGAAGGCGCCGGGTGATCCTGACTTCGCAGCGACGTTGAAAGCCTTGCCGGCACTCAGCACCAGGGCTTCACTGGGGCAAGCTTGCGCTGCAATGGAAAATGCGCCCATTCCCACAAGGAAGGCGCATGCGCCGAGTGAAGCGATCTTCATGATCCGGTCCCGCTGGTCCAGAATTCCCCACGGGTATGATGCGCTCAGATTCGCGAGTCTGCAAGATGGAGACGCGATGCACGGCTACCTCGCGCAACGCCCGCCACCTAATCGTCACGGCCTTGTCATGCTGCAATGCGAAATTCCAGTGCATCGGCCGAACAGGCAGGATTGCCTGGGAAGCGGCGCCAGAGTCAAAGTTCTACAGCACCTTATCGACGGTCAATTGAACTCAATTGACCGTCGATTACTGTAGCCGGCTATTTTCGCTTGCTCCACCAGCCGCCCTTCTTCTCGGACGGTTCGGCTTGAATGGTCGGTGCCGGGGGCTGCCACTTGCGTGGTTCCGGATCGGGGATCACATCGGGGATGATGATCTGCGCCTGCGGTTCACGCGGGGTGGTGTTCAGCTGCGGGGCTCCACGCTCACGGCGGTGCTCGCGCCTTCCTTCCCCTTCGGGCCGGTCGCTTTGCTCGCGATGCTCGCTGGAACCGTTGCGCGCCTCACGCTCGTGCCTGCCATTGCGGTCACCGCGACGGCCACGGTTTCGGCCAAAGCGGTCACGGCGGTGACGGCGGCGGCCTTCGCCTTCATCGGAGCTTTCGCCCTCCGGCTGGGCGCCTTCAGTCTCGCGCACCGTTTCGTCTTCATCCGGTTCGGCAACGTCCGGCTCTGCGGATTGCTGATCGGTTGCGTCATCTTCGGCAGGCAAATCCTCATCTACCTCAGCCGCAACGGCTTCCCGGACGTCACCGCCGCGCTCCTCGCGCTCATAGCCACCTTTACGCCCGCCCCGGCGGCCGCGGCGGCGGCGGCGCCTGCCGCCATCGCGCGTTTCGCCATCCTCATCGGCCGCGTGTTCGATGTCATCGGACTCTTGATCGGTTTCGGCGGCCGCCTCTTCGGCGGGCGCTTCTTCCTCAGCCGTTTCGCCGAAAGCGGAATCGATGCGCACAGGTGCTGCGGCCACCACGCGGCGCGGCGCGACCTGCCTGTCAGAGGCGCGCTCGATGGAATGCTGCGTACCCTTCATCTCGCCCAGCGCCGGCACCACGAAGATGGTGACGCCATAGGTCTGCTCGAGCGAAAGCAGGCTGTCGCGCTTTTCGTTGAGCAGATAGAAGGCGACGTCGCGGGCGCATGTCACCGTCAGGTTTTCGGCGCGTTTCAAGAGCCAGTCCTCGATGGCGCGGATGACGCCGAGCGAGCAGGAGGCAATGGAACGCACCATGCCGCGGCCCTCGCAATGGGGGCAGGTGCGGAATGTACCTTCGATGAGTCCCGGGCGCAGGCGCTGGCGCGACATTTCAAGAAGGCCGAAGTGGCTGATGCGCCCCACCTGGATGCGGGCGCGGTCATGTTTCAATGCTTCCTTGAGGCGCCGCTCCACCGAACGGTTGTTGCGGTTCTCCTCCATGTCGATGTAGTCGATGACGATGAGGCCGGCCAAGTCGCGCAGGCGCAACTGGCGGGCGATTTCATCGGCGGCTTCGAGATTGGTCTTGAGGGCGGTGTCCTCGATCGAATGCTCGCGCGTTGCCTTGCCCGAGTTGATATCGATGGAAACCAAAGCTTCGGTCTGGTTGATCACCAGATAGCCACCCGACGGCAGTGTCACCGTGGGCGAGAAGAGGGCATCGAGATGCGCCTCCACCTGATAGCGCGAGAAGAGCGGCTTGTTGTCGGTATATTGCTTCACGTTTTTGGCGTGGGACGGCATGAGCATCTTCATGAAGTCCTTGGCCTCGCGATAGGCCTCATCGCCTTCCACGATCACTTCATCCACGTCCTTGGTGTAGAGATCGCGGATGGAACGCTTGATCAGGTTGCCTTCCTCATAGACAAGGCAAGGCGCCTGCGATTGTAAGGTAAGGTCGCGCACACTTTCCCAGAGGCGCAGGAGATAGTCGAAGTCACGTTTGATTTCGGGACGGGTGCGCTGGGCGCCGGCGGTGCGGACGATAAGGCCCATACCCTGCGGCACTTCAACGTCGCGCGCCACTTCTTTCAGGCGGCGGCGGTCGCCGGCATCGGTGATCTTGCGCGAGATGCCGCCGCCACGGGCGGTGTTGGGCATCAGCACGCAGTAGCGTCCGGCGAGTGACATATAGGTGGTCAGCGCCGCACCCTTATTGCCGCGTTCTTCCTTGACGACCTGCACCAGCAGAATCTGGCGGCGCTTGATCACTTCTTGAATCTTGTAACGGCGGCGTGGCTGGCGGCGCTCGCGGCGGCGCGGCACTTCCTCAAGTGCATCCTCGGCGCCGACGGAATCGACCTTCTGCGCTTCGGCATCTTCCTCGATGGCGACCAATTCTCCGGAAGCGGCGAGTGCGCCGTTAGCATCGGCGGCGCCTTCCGCGGAAGCTTCGCTCGAAGCCTCGCTTACCGGCGCATCGCTTTCTTCTGATGCCTCGGAGGTGATGGCGGGTAAAGCCTCTGCTTCGAGGGCCTTGCTTTCGGTTTCTCCCTCAACAGTGAAAACTGCGGCTTCCTGCAGCGGTTCTTCTACCGCAGGCTCATCTGCTCCAGCGCTGGCGGACTCCGGTGCCTCGCTGTTACGGTCATCATCCTCATCGTCATCTTTTGCAGCGGCGGCTTCTTCCTCTTCCTGTTCCTTGATGAGGGCCAGCCTGTCGGCGATGGGGATCTGGTAGTAGTCTGGGTGGATTTCGGCGAAAGCCAAAAAGCCGTGGCGGTTACCGCCGTAATCCACGAAGGCCGCCTGCAGCGACGGCTCAACGCGCGTCACCTTGGCGAGATAGATATTGCCTTTTAGAGGTTTGCGGGAAGCGCTTTCGAAATCGAATTCTTCAATGCGGCTTCCTCGCGCCACCACCACGCGGGTTTCCTCGCGCTGGCTGGCGTCGATGAGCATCTTGCTGCCCATGGGTCATATTCCTTTGTGCGGCAAGCACACGCGCAGCAGCCCGGCTGATGTCCGGCTGATTGCAACCTGTGGAAACTGGCGGCTTGCCCGCAATAGGGGACAATGATCTTGGGTTCTGCGCGGGCGCGGTTGCGCGGCCAGTTCTGGCTGTCGCAATCGTTCTGGCGCCTGATATCGCGGCCTGGATCATATCCCGTGTTTCGTTCATGCCCGGGCTTGGCCCAGGCGGTTCAACTCATTTTTCCCGGCCTGCCGGTGGCTCCTTCCACCGCGATTAGGCCGCGGGGTCCGCATGAACCCCACCACGCAACCCCGCAAGCTGCTTTGCCACAGCGGGCCGGACACTTGCCGGTTGCGAAACCGTCGCTTCCACAACCTAGTGCCGAATGGCCACTGGGCGGGGAAGTCTTTTCCCTTGTAGGGAGCATGCTGGCCGCTTGCAAGGGCCAAGCACAGCGAGCGTGTATAAAGTCTCTCCTCACCAATAGTTAACCAAACTGCCGCTAGGCTTTGCCCAACATCGATGCAGGGCTGTTTCATCGTGTCTTTTCAACAGTTTATTGGAGCGATTTGTGAGTCGCTGGCAGGGCTTGGCAGGGGTCCGAAGCGGCTCGTGACCGTTCTTTTGATGCTGGCCTGTGGATTTTGCACTGCGGCACAAGGCGAATCCCCGCTCGTATCCGCCATCCGGGTGGAAGGAACCACCACCCGCACGCAAGTTCTCGCGGAAGTGTCGGCCGCGACAGGCTTCAGCGTGAAGACCTTGGCAAATCCCTACCGGGTGGTGATTGATGTGCCAAACGCCCGCTTTGACCTGCCCTCCGGCATCGGCCGGAAGAAACGGGGACTGGTGCAACAGATCCGCTATGGCAAGTCGCCCGAGGGCCAGTCGCAAATCGTCATCGATACCACCGGCCCGGTTCTCATCGAAAAATCCTTCGCGGCGGGGCGCAGCGGCAAGCGCAAGGCGCGTATCGTTGTGGAGCTTGCTGCCACCACGCCGGAAGTCTTCGCCATGGCTCTTGGCAAGGAGAACGAGAGTGCCGAAGCG
The DNA here is from genome assembly GCA_044868645.1 of Aestuariivirga sp. Lineage (GTDB taxonomy): Bacteria > Pseudomonadota > Alphaproteobacteria > Rhizobiales > Aestuariivirgaceae > Aestuariivirga. Next base: position 4,198 of record JBIOWL010000437.1, on the reverse strand, counting down.
AGCGAAGCATCATCGCCGGAAATCACCGCCAGCCTGCCGTTGTTTCTTCCACGCTGGCTGGTGGCACCTTCCAGCAGCCGCAAGATTATTGTCATCGATCCCGGCCATGGCGGCATTGATCCCGGTGCCGTGAGCCCAACAAGGACAATGGAGAAGGACGTTGTCTTTGCCTTCGCCCAAGCACTGAAGGAAGCGCTCGATGCCACGGGTCAATTCGAGGTCAAGCTGACGCGCGATAGCGACATTTTCGTTTCCCTGCGCGAGCGTGTGAAACTTGCCCATGAGGCGAAGGCCGATCTTTTCATCGCGGTTCATGCTGATACTGTGCGCGGCCAGACGGTGACGGGAACGACGCTTTACACCTTGTCCGAAAAAGCATCCGATGCGGAAGCAGAAGCTCTCGCCCAGAAGGAAAACAAGGTGGATGTGATCGCAGGACTCGATCTCGGAGAGCAGAATCCGCAGGTGGCGGATATCCTCATTGACCTTGTTCAGCGCGAATCGAAAAACCACGCCGTGCTGTTTTCGCGCAAGGCGCTGGACCAGTTGCGCGGCATCACCACCATGACGGGCAAGCCTCTGCGCTCGGCCGGCTTCATGGTGCTGAAGGCGCCCGACATTCCATCGGTGCTCATCGAGTTGGGCTATCTGTCGAGTCCGGAAGACGAAAAGAAGCTTCTCTCGGCGGCTTGGCGGCGAAAGATGTCGCAGGCGCTGACACGCGCTGTCGTTAAGCATTTTGCCGACAGCTCCGTTGCCGCCTCATCGCCATAATTCGGACCTAACCAAAGCCGGTTTGGCACAGGCAGCGTCAGGAGCTAAGACTTGCGGCGGCAGGTGCTTCGTTTCCGGCCTGCCATATGGATAGGTTTGATGCTTCGATTTCTCGGCTGGGTTTTCACCGCCTTCTTCATGATCTTCCTGGGGCTTTCGGGCGTTGCGCTCTATGTAATCTGGGACGTCTCGAAGGAACTGCCTGACTACAAGCAGCTTGCGGCCTATGAGCCGCCGGTGATGACGCGCATGCATGCATCGGACGGTTCGCTGCTTGCTGAGTATGCCGAGCAGCGGCGGCTCTTCGTGCCCATCTCGGCCGTGCCGCAGAAATTGGTGCAGGCCTATCTCTCCGCCGAGGACAAGACCTTTTACGAACATGCGGGGCTTGATTGGCGAGGCATCACGGCGGCGGCGATCCGCTATGCGCAGGTGAAGGTCATGGGCAAGGAGGGGCAGATCGTCGGTGCCTCCACCATCACCCAGCAGGTGGCCAAGAACTTTCTTCTCGGCAATGAACAAACAATAACCCGCAAGCTGAGGGAGGCGCTGATCGTGCAGCGCATCGAGGCGTCCTTCACGAAGGATCAGATCCTCGAGCTTTATCTCAACGAGATTTTCCTCGGGCTCAACACCTATGGCATCGCGGCGGCTGCGCTCAATTATTTTGGGAAATCGCTGGACGATTTGACAATCGACGAGATGGCCTATCTTGCGGCGCTTCCCAAGGGCCCCAACAATTATCATCCCTTCAAGCACACTCAACGTGCGATCGAGCGGCGCAACTGGGTGCTCGAGCAGATGTATGACAATGGCTACATCACCGAGGCCGAGATGAAAGCGGCGCAGGCAAAGCCGCTCAATGTTTCACCGCGCCCGTTCGGGGCACAGCTTTTTGCCGCTGAAGGCTTTGCCGAGGAAGTGCGCCGCGACCTCGTGCAGATGTATGGCAAGGAAGCGCTGGGCAAGGGCGGCTATTCGGTGCGCACCACGCTTGAACCCAAGCTGCAAATCTTCGCGCGTCAGGCTTTGGCACGCGGCCTTATCGCCTTTGACCGCAAGCGCGGCTATCGCGGGGCGGTGAAGAAAGTCGTTCTGGACGGTGGCAACTGGACGGAGAAGTTCGGCACCATGAAGGCGCCGGAAGATGTGAAGCCATGGCGGCTGGCAATCGTGCTCAATGTCGCGGAGGACGGCGCGGATATCGGCCTGCAGCCGCCGAGCCTGCCCAATGGTAAGCCAGCGGAGGAACGCCAGACCGGGCGCATTCCGCTGGAACTCATGGCTTGGGCGCAAGCCTATGTGGATGGCACGAAGCTTGGCGAGGCAATCACCAAAGCAGACCAGGTGGTGGCACCGGGCGATATCATCTATGTGGCGCCGTCAGCCGATCCGCAGAAATGGCATCTGGTGCAGGTGCCCGATGTTGAAGGCGCGCTCATTGCCATGGACCCGCATACGGGCCGCGTGCGCGCCATGGTGGGCGGCTTTACCTATTCCGGCAGCCAGTTCAACCGTGCCACCCAGGCCATGCGACAGCCGGGTTCATCCTTCAAGCCGATCGTTTATGCCGCCGCCATGGACAATGGCTATACGCCGTCTTCGGTCATCCTTGATGCGCCGATCGAGTTCAAGCTGACCAACGGCAAGATTTGGCGGCCCAAGAACTACACGGAAAAATTCTACGGTCCCTCGACCTTGCGGCGCGGCATCGAGCAATCGCGCAACGCCATGACAGTCAGGCTGGCGAGCGAGCTTGGCATGACGAAGATTGCCGATCTGGCGCAGCGGCTCGGCATCTATGACGTCATGCCCCGGCACCTTGCCAATTCGCTGGGCTCGTCGGAGACGACGCTGCTGCGCATGACGACCGCCTACAGCATGTTCGCCAATGGCGGAAAGAAGATCGAGCCCACCTTCATTGACCGCATACAGGACCGGCGCGGCAAGACCATCTGGCGGCACGACAAGCGTGACTGCACCAACTGCTCGGCCGAGGCCTATGTCGAGGATATGCCGGAACCGGAATTTCCCGATACGCGCGAGCAGGTGATGAATCCCTATACAGCCTACCAGATCACTTCCATGTTGGAAGGTGTCGTTCAGCGGGGCACCGGCAAGAAGATGCTGGCGCTCGGAAAGCCGGTTGCCGGCAAGACCGGAACCACGAATGATGAGCGCGATGCTTGGTTCATCGGCTTTACGCCGGATCTCGCTGTTGGCGTCTATGTTGGCTATGACAATCCCAAGCCCATGGGCAAGAAGCGTACGGGTGGCGAGCTCGCCGCTCCCGTGGTTGAGGATTTCATGAAGCTGGCGCTGAAGGACAAGGGCGCCATTCCCTTCCGCGTGCCGCGCGCCATCGAGCTCATTCCGATCAATGCCGTCACCGGGCGCCGTTCGGTTTTCGGCGAGGAGGGCGTGATCCTCGAAGCCTTCAAGCCGGGCGATGAGCCGCCGGAGACCACGCGCGTGGTGGGGCAGACGGCAAGCATCGAAAACCTGGAACCTGGTGAAGGTCTTGTGCTCGTGCCAGCGCAGCCACGCCCAGAGACCGGCGAATTGCCGGAAGAATTGCCCGATCCGTTTGAGGATGGATTGACGGAGGACAACGATAGTCTCTATTGAGCGCCGAAGATTCATTCATATGGAAAGAATATGCGCGCCGAGACTTCAAAACTTGTCGATGAGATCGAGCAGTCCCTTGGACTGCTGAGGAGGCATCTTTGACTGGGACAAGTCCCTTCGCGACCTTGCAGAGCTGAACGCCAAGGCGGAAGATCCGGCGCTGTGGAATGATCCGCAGAAGGCGCAGGAGATGATGCGCCGCAGGCAGGATCTCGACAACCGCATTTCGGCGATCCGCCGTATCGAGCAGAGCATTGCCGACAACCGCGAACTCATCGAGATGGGAGAGGCGGAAGGCGATCAGACAATTGTGAAAGACGCCGAAAAGGCGATCTCCGGCCTCAAGTCAGAAGTCGCCGCGGCGGAGCTTGACGCGCTGCTGGCGGGTGAAGCCGATGCCAATGACAGCTATCTGCAGATCAATGCCGGGGCAGGCGGCACAGAGAGCCAGGACTGGGCTTCCATGCTGATGCGCATGTATGTGCGCTGGGCCAACCGCAACAAGTTCAAGGTGGAAGTGCTCGACCAGCACGACGGTGAAGAAGCCGGCATCAAGTCCTGCACGCTGCAGATCAAGGGCCATAATGCCTATGGCAAGCTCAAGACCGAAAGCGGCGTGCACCGGCTGGTGCGTATCTCGCCATATGATTCCAATGCGCGGCGCCACACTTCCTTCGCCTCGCTCTACGTCTGGCCGGAGCTGCCGGAAGACGCCGACATCGAGATCGACGAGAAGGATCTCCGCGTCGACACGTTCCGCTCCAGCGGCGCCGGCGGCCAGCACGTCAACGTCACC
>JBIOWL010000436.1:0-5989 GCA_044868645.1 Aestuariivirga sp. | reverse complement strand
AGGGTGAGGCTGCCATCTATGAGCGTTTTGTGCATTTCGACCGTGAGGTCTCGGTGATCATCGCGCGCGATGTGGCAGGCAAGGTCGCCGCCTTTGACGTGACGGAGAATGTTCATCGAAACCACATTCTTTACACCTCCACGGTTCCTGCTCGTGTCGCGCCGGAGATCGCCAGCGAGGCCGTCTTTGTGGCGCAGCGCATGGTGGAAGCACTCGACTATGTGGGTGTCATGGGTGTCGAATTTTTCGTCGGCGCGGATGTCCTCTATGTCAACGAGATAGCACCCCGTGTTCATAATTCCTGGCACTGGACCATGGATGGCTGCCTCGTTTCGCAATTCGAGCAACATATCCGCGCAGTTGCGGGTTGGCCTCTTGGAGCAACAGCGCGGCATGCCAATGTGGTGATGACCAATCTTCTCGGCGATGAGGCTGGAGCGTGGCTCGGAATTGTAGTGGAACCGGGGGTGGTTCTGCACCTTTATGGCAAGGTGAAAGCCAGGCCGGGGCGCAAGATGGGGCATGTGAACAGGGTGAGGCCGCTCGGGCCGTAGGCCGGAATCGCCCTCGACAGGGCCTCGACATGACAGGGGCCTTGTGCTAGGAGCCTGCCCACGCAATGGCCCTTCGGGGCCATTTCCACCATTTAACCCCTATTTCCGAGGTTTTGCTTGCAAGTCGTCGTTCGTGACAACAATGTTGACCAGGCCCTGAAGGTCCTGAAGAAAAAGATGCAGCGCGAAGGCATCTTCCGTGAAATGAAGCTTCGCGACCACTTCGAAAAACCGTCCGAGAAGAAGGCCCGCGAGAAGGCGGAAGCGGTGCGCCGCACCCGCAAGCTGGCGCGCAAGAAGCTGCAGCGCGAGGGCCTGTTGCCCGCGCCGAAGAAGATCGAAAAGCCCCGCCGTCCAGGCCAGGGTGCACCGCGCCCGAGCTTCTGAAGTATATGCAATTGTGAGTGTCCGAAGCCGCGAATGATCTTCGCGGCTTTTGCTTTTTAGAGTTTGCGCGCTTCCGCGAGGGCTGCGCGGAGCTGGGGAAGAAGATCGGAATTGCCAGCGGCATAGGCTCCCGCGTGAAGGGGGTCTCCTTCACCATCGACTTTCGAAACAAAGCCTCCGGCCTCCCGCACAAAGAGAATTCCGGCCGCCATATCCCAAGGCTTGAGATCGTGGCACCAGGCGGCATCATGTCGGCCGGCTGCAACAAAAGCCAGCTCCAACGCTGTCGATCCCAGCACACGAAGGCCCTGGGTCTTCGCCTGCAGCACGGCAATCTCGTTGCGGTGATTCACGTGGTTCTTCTGGCCGAGGTTGGGGATGTTAGTGGAAACAAGGGCTTCGTGAAGCTGGCGACGGGCGGCAACGCGCATGCGCTTGTTGTTCATGAAAGCGCCTTGGCCTCTTTCCGAATGGAACAGTTCGTCGCTGATGGGATTGTAGGTGACACCGCAGACGATCTCGCCCTTGCGTTCCAGCGCGATTGTCACGGCAAAGAGCGGAATGCCATGCATGAAGTTCGAGGTGCCGTCGATCGGATCTATGATGAAACGGTGATCAGGGTCAGTGCCCTTGGTTTCGCCTTCCTCCTCGCCAAGAAGGCCATAGCCTGGCCTTGCCTTTGAAAGTTCCTCGCGCAGAACGCGTTCGCATTTCTTGTCGGCGGCGGTGACAAAGTCGCCGGGTCCTTTCTGCGAGACCTGCAGGCTGGCGATTTCGCCGAAATCGCGCTGCACGCCACGGGCGGCCTTGCGGACGGCGGCAATCATCACTGTCAGTGCGGGAGAATGGGACACGGTCTTTCCTTGCGTTGCGGGGCGTCCGATAGCAAGATTGTAGGTTGTAAGCCAGTGCAAGGCGTCGGGGTGCCTATGAAGAAAATTGCCCTTTCGGTGTTCTACATTCTGCTGGGGCTTTTCCTGGTCTTCGTGGCGGGGGGCTTTGTGCTTCCCGACAAGGCCCATGTGATCCGATCGACCGTCATCAATGCCCCGCCGGAGAAGATCTTCGCGGTGGTCTCGGATCTCCGGCGTTCGAAGGACTGGTCGCCCTGGTTTGCACTCGATCCGCAAATGACTGTGACTTTTGAAGGCGAGGGGGCGGGTGTCGGGCAGAAAATGAGCTGGTCGTCGCAGCACCCCAATGTGGGCACTGGTTCGCAGCAAACCATCGGACTTGTCGAGAACAAGCAGGTCGTCGCAGCACTTGATTTCGGCGAGATGGGCCGGGCCACTGCAACGGTTGATCTTGCCCCGGAAGGGGCAGGCACCCGGGTGAACTGGGCGCTCGATGTGCCGCTGGGCAATATCATCGAACGCTGGTTCGGGCTCATCATGGACAGGATGGTTGGCCCCGATTTCGAGAAGGGCCTTGCCAATCTCAAGGCTCATGTCGAGGCCAATTGATCAGGGCCCAATTGATCAGGGCGACGTCTCGTCGGGCTTGAAGTTTTTGGCGCGCGTCTCGGCTTCCTTGCGTTCTTCAGGTGCAAGCTTCTTCATCATGTCATCCAGCGTGGGATCAGGACGGCCCCCGGCGGTGGCAAGCAGGTTCCATTTTGCCGCCTCAACGACATCGGCCTTGACACCCATGCCAGAGGCATAGATGCGCGCCAGCCTGTTCTGGGCAACGGGGTGGCCCTTCTTTGCCGCGAAGTCCAGCCATTTGAGGCCGATCTCCAGGTTGCGCTGCACGCCCTCGCCGCGGATGACCAACACACCGTACTCAAGAGCCGCATCGGGCATGCCCTTCACGGCAGCGCGGGAAAACCAATCGGCCGCAGAGACAAAGTTCTTCTCCACGCCTTTGCCTTCCAGATAAAGAAGGCCCAGATTATATTCGGCGTCCAGCACCTTCTGGTCAGCCGCCTTGCCGAACCACAGGACGGCCTTGTTCCAGTCAGGATCCGTTCCATAGCGGCCGGAATAGACGAGGCCCAGATTGTATTGGGCATCAGGATTGCCGCCTTCTGCCGCCTTTTCAAGCCAGATGGCGGCTTCTTCGGGGTCGGCCTCACCCAAAGAACCATCAAGCAGCATCATGGCCAGCGAAAATTGTGCGCCGGGATGGCCTTTCTCCGCAGCCTTGCGATACCAGTCCGCAGCAGAGGCAGGATTAGCCTCCGTAGCCAGACCCTTCTGCAGCATTGCGCCCATCATGGCCATGGCGCGGGGGTCATCAGTCTTGGCGAGAGGCTCGGCAATGGCGCGGGCTTTGGCATAGTTCTTGTCTTCGAAGAGGGCGACCGCCTCTTCAAATGTTGCCGCTGCAAGAACCGGCTGTGTAAACAGTGCCGCCGCCAGGAGCACACCGAGATATTTCTTCATTTCATTGTCGCCAAAAGTCTTGTTATCACGTCACGGGCCGACGCTTCGTCCTGCCACATCTGATCGGATGGACGGATGAAATCCGGCCTTTGCGGCAAAAGCGTGGAGAGCTGTTCGCCGTCTACTGGATCAAAAGCGACGGCGGGGAGCGACGTTACCTCCTGCCACCAGCCAATGATGGGTTCGCCCTGGAATTGCCTGGTTTGATTGAAGGCAACGTAGTCGACACCTGCATCGGCAGCCTCCATGGCGGCATGGCGCGAGACGCCGGCCAGAAATCCCAGATTTTCGTTCTTGAGTGCCGCGCGTGCATCCGAGAGGTTTTCCGGGGTGGAGAGTTGCAAACCATCGGCTTTGAGATGGTGCACCTTGCGCGGCTCGGCATCACGCAGGATCACGGCGAGGCCAAGGGATTGTAACTCTCGCACGGTTTCGGGGCTGATCGATTCAGTGACAAGAACCGAAGCGCAGTCAGCAGCCGCACAGGCAGCCTTGGCGCAGGAGAGCAGCAAGTCCTCAGCAACGGCATCGGGCGCAACAAGGAAGAAACGCATGGTCATGGAAGCCGCGTCCTTACAAAGGTCTGTGCGCTTTGTCGAATGGCCTTTGGAGCAAATTCCGGTCAAGTTGCAAACTTGGTCGATAAGAATTTGCTCCAATATATTGGTTTTGCGCGAGTTCGCTTTGTGGACCTTCGGTTCTTTCCGGCCAGGTGGCTCCACATGGCCGAAAGCGCGCTAGGCCTTGCCCTCCAGCCGGTCGCGGCCCGGCAGGAAGAAGGCGAGGAGGCCCAGGGCAGGCAGGAAGGATGCCGCCACGAAGACAAAGCGGAGGGAGGTCGCATCGGCAAGGGCGCCAAGGACCGCCGCACCAATGCCGCCCAGGCCGAATGCAAGGCCGAAGAACAGTCCGGAAATTGTGCCGACACGGCCCGGGAGCAGTTCCTGGCCATAGACGATCATGGCAGGGAAGGCCGATGAAAGGATGAGGCCGATGGGGATGGTGAGGGCAACGGTCCAGAATTCATTGGCGTAGGGAAGGGCCAGCGAGAATGGCAGGGTGCCGAGGATGGAGAACCATATCACGGTCTTGCGGCCAATGCGATCGCCGATGGGACCGCCTGCGAAGGTGCCAACCGCGACAGCTCCCAGGAGAATGAAGAGATAAGTCTGGGCGCGCGAGGCCTCCATGCCGAACTTGTCCATGAGGTAGAAGGGATAGAAGCTGTGCAGGCTCGCCATGTAGACGAATTTCGAGAGCAGCAGCGCCACGAGAATGGCGAGGCTCAGCAGCACCGTTCCATTATCGATGTAGGAGGATTTCGTGGGCGTTGCCTTGGCGGCCGTTGCCGTCAGATGATTGGTAAACCACTTCGCGACCATGGCGAGGATGGTGATGGACGCAACGGCAAGGAGCGCAAACCACAGGAAGATGTGCTGGCCATGGGGCAGGATGAAGAAGGCTGCACAGAGGGGGCCGAGCGATGTTCCGACATTGCCGCCGACCTGGAAAAGCGATTGCGCCATGCCATAGCGGCCGCCTGCGGCAAGGCGCGAGACACGGGAAGCGTCGGGGTGAAACATGGCGGAGCCAATGCCAATTGAAACGGCTGCGGTGAGCAGCAGTGGATAATTGGGCGCGAACGCCAATAGAATGAAACCCAGCAGTGTGAAGGCAGGAGCCAGCGGCAGTATGGCGGGCAGGGGGCGGCGATCAGTGTAGCTGCCGATAAACGGTTGCAGCAGCGAGCCGGTCATCTGGAAGGCGAAGGTCATGAAGCCCACTTGCGTAAAGGTCAGCGCATAGTTTTCACGCAGAAGCGGATAGGACGACAGCACGATTGCCTGCATGGTGTCGTTAATGAGGTGGCAACCGGCGGCGGCAAACAGGACGGCGAAGACAGTGCGGCTTGCGCTGGAAGATGGGAGGGCTGTTGCCGTCATGGGCACAGCGGATAGACGTTTGGCTGTTGATGCGGCAACCGCCAAGATTGCAGGGCTGCTATCCCTTCATCAGCGCTTTAACGCCCGGCAGTTCCTTACCTTCCAGCCATTCGAGGAAGGCGCCGCCTGCCGTTGAAATATAGGTAAATTCATTGGCGACGCCGGCATGGTTCAGGGCTGCCACCGTATCGCCGCCGCCTGCGATGGAAATGAGTTTGCCCGCCTTGGTGCGGGCGGCTGCATATTTTGCCACGGCCACGGTCGCGGCATCAAAGGGTTCGGTTTCAAAGGCGCCGAAGGGGCCGTTCCAGAGGAGTGTATGTGCGTTGTCGATTGCCGCCTTCACACGGTCCACCGACATGGGGCCTACATCAAGCATCATGCCGTCGGCGGGAATGGCGTCGATGCCATAGTCATGCGAGTCGGCGCCTGCCTTAAATTCCTTGGCGACGATGGCATCCACGGGAAGAATGACGGCGCAGTTTACCTTTTCGGCGGCCTGAAGAATTTCGCGGGCCGTATCGGCAAGGTCCGGTTCGGCGAGCGATTTGCCGATGCCATAGCCTTGGGCGGAGAGGAATGTGTTGGCCATTGCACCGCCGATGACGAGGCCTTCCACCTTCTTTACCAGATTGCCGAGGAGATCGAGTTTGGTTGACACCTTGGCGCCGCCGATAACGGCGATGACCGGCTTCTTTGGTGTTTCAAGGGCAGAGGCCAA
>JBIOWL010000435.1:0-6905 GCA_044868645.1 Aestuariivirga sp. | reverse complement strand
CCGCCATTGCCCGGTGATGATGAGGCCAATTGCGAGCAGCGGCACGAGTATCATGTAACGCAGGGCAAGCGCATTTTCCGGCGCCAAGGTGAGCGCCGTCGTCCGCAGGAATACCGCTGATGTGCCCCAGAAGAACATGGCGATGAGGAGCGCCGTCACGGCCTGCGCCTTTTTTGCCTTCATGCCTTTGTCGATTGTTTGATTGATGTCGGTCATTGTCCTTACCCTTTGATGCCGATGCTGCCCACATGAGTCAAACATGTGAGGCGCATCGGTCCCGGCCGCCGTTTGAAGCGTGAGCGCGTGAGTGTTGGCCCCCAAAGATTGTTGAAGGCTGCGGAAATCATGTGGTTTGATAGTGATTACTGTCACCGGCGGGATCGCGGATCCGGGCTTCGGCAACGGGCAGCGCATCCTTGAAGGTGCGCTAGACTTTAGGCGGACATGGCCATGGGACTTGCCTTTCCTGCGCCTCATTTCAACGACGCACAAGGGGGCAAGCCCGCCCACTGCGGCAGTTTGCCAACCGTCATTGCCGCGCACAATCTAACACTGTAACGTCAGAGTTCACAACCAGACCAAGAGAGCATGAGCCAGCGTCTCGATATTCACAATTCGGAAGTGCCGGTGCTTTGCCGGGCATGTGAGGCGCGGCACCGGGGCATTTGCGGGGCCTTGTCACCCGAACAGCTGATCGCGCTCAGCAAGCACACTGTCAAACACACATTGTCGCCCGAACAATCGGTTCCGGCCTCAAGACCCTCTTCCAGCAACTACTCGAACATCCTCAAAGGCATCGTCAAGCTCAGCAAGATGACGAGCGACGGGCGCCAGCAGATTGTCAGCCTGCAGTTCGCGCCAGATTTTCTGGGGCGGCCCTTTGGCAGTCAGCCGGAGATGGCGGCGGAAGCGGTGACCAATGTCAAAGTCTGTTCCTTCCCCAAATCACTTCTTGAAAACCTGATCGCTGAAACGCCTGAACTTGAACACAAGCTCTATGAGCAGTCTCTGCGGGAACTCGATGAAGCGCGGGAATGGATGCTGACGCTGGGCCGCAAGACTGCCGCCGAAAAAGTTGCAAGTTTTCTTTATCTGCTGGCAACCCACGCGGACCCCGAGGCCGATCTCAAATCCGGCAGCGTGACTTTCGAAATTCCGCTGAAGCGCTCCGACATTGCCGATTTCCTGGGGCTTACGATCGAGACGGTGAGCCGCCAGCTGACGAAGCTTCGCCAGGCGAAGGTGATCAACCTCACCGACAACCGGCTGGTCGAACTGCCCAATCTTGACCGGCTGAAGTCGCTTGCCGAAGTAGGCCCTTAAGAACCTTCAGACGGCCTTGGAATAGTTGAACGCGCTGGATGCCAGATAGGCATCAAAGTGAGACGCAACGTGGCGCGCCAGATGCCGATTGGTTTCGGGAATGGAAAAGGTTCCGCGCTCGGCGCTTACAATCTTCGTAAGCTCGTGGTTGGCCAGCGCACAGGCCTCATGCCATAGCCCAAGGGCAGCGGCGCCGAAAGTATTGGCCAGATCGTCACGGCGAAAAGCAAAATCGCACATCAGGCGCTCAATCACCCAGCTGCGCTGCCTGTCGTTATCACTGAGTTCAAAGCCGCGATCGTGAGCCAGTGTGCCGCCCTTGATGAGTGCCGTATATCGCCCGGTAGTGACCTGGTTCTGCAGATAACCACCCGGGAAGCGGCTGATCGACGAGGCGCCAAGTCCGATCAGAACATCAGACTGGTCGTCGGTGTAGCCCTGGAAGTTGCGGCGCAGCTTGCCCGCGCTGGCAGCAATGGCGAGGCCATCCATGGGGATGGCAAAATGATCGATGCCGATCTGCGTATATTCCGCAGCCATTATGGCCTGTGCCGCGGCCTTTGCCTGAAGGATGCGTTCCTCAGCGCCGGGAAGAGTTGCTTCCGGGATCAGGCGCTGATGGGGCTTCACCCATGGCACATGGGCGTAGCCAAAAAGCGCAATGCGCTGCGGACGGAGCGAGAGAACTTGCCCGACCGTGGAGAGGAGCTTCGTTGTGTCCTGATAGGGGAGGCCATAGAGAATATCGATGTTGACGGCGGTAACGCCGTTTTGCTGCAAGGCATCCACGACTTTCCGTGTGGTGTCGTAGGATTGTATGCGGTTGATGGCCTTCTGCACTTGCCGGTCGAAGTCCTGAACACCGATGCTGGCGCGGTTCATGCCGAATTCCACCAGCGATGGAATTGTAAATTGGGCAACATCGGAAGGGTCGATCTCGATGCTGATCTCGCAGTTGGAATCGAGCACAAAGGTTTCGTCGATAGCCTTCCTCAAGTGAGCCAGCTCTTCCTGCCGGAGCAGGCTGGGGCTGCCGCCGCCGAGATGGACTCTCGTCAACCGCGGCTTTGCTGCAAGGCGCTCACGCAACAGGCGCAGTTCTTCGGTCAATGTCTGAATATAGGAACGGATGGGTTCGTAACTCAGGGTCTGCTTTGTATGACTGCCGCAGAACCAGCACAGCCTGTCGCAATAGGGGATATGGATATAGAGCGAGGCCTGTTCCGCGCATTCGATTGCGGAGAGAAACGGTTCTGCAAGATTGGCGCCGGTGCCCGGCTGAAAATGGTTCGCCGGCGGATAGCTGGTATAGCGCGGCACATTGGACGCCGCTGCGGCAAGCGATGGGCCAAGCGATAGATTTGGCAATTCCGCTCCCGCCATCACTGACAGCTCAGGGGCAGCAGGAATTCCTTTTCGAATGCGATGTGCCTTCGCATATTTTCAAAAAGACCTCGCAGGGTCCAGGACAGGCGCTCGGCGGTCTCCGGCGTGCCATGGGCTGCAAACTGGCGGATCTGGTGGAAGACTTCGCCGGCAAAGTCTTCATCGCCCCAGTGTTCATATTTGAGACGCTCGATGACCGCGAGGAACTCCGGTTGATTCCCGGCTTTCTCCACCAATGCCGGGTACAGTGTTGATTCCTCGAAATCATGGGCCTTCTTGACTGTGGTAAGAAGCCGTTGGGCTGTGTCCAGACCCAATTGTGAATTAAAATGGTCCGGCAGGCTGTCGGCGATGCCCTCGAGTTCCGCGCACAGCGCCTCCAAGGACCCCACGCAGGCGAGAAAACGCTTCTTCAGGCAATTCGGATCGTCGCACACGCGGTGGGGATCGGCCTTTTTCTTCATGTCCTCCGGCATCTATTCACCCTGGTCCGGCTGCGGCCGGTTCTTGAAATCTCATCTCTATTCCAGCTGCCGATCCGTTCCTTGACTTAGATCAAGGAGGTCAGGCCGAGGCCCTGTCAATTGGACTTGCTTGCGCGGACCCGGCTCTCTGGCCGCGCCTGTTCTGCGGGAAAGGGACCGAGAATGATCAAGACGTCAACGGCAGTCACCGTGGGTGTTGCTGCCTTTTTGGTTTTGCTCGCGGCTGCGCTGGGAGCGGACCCCTCATTCCGCATCCATGCCTGGATCGTGTTTCTTGTCCTGGCAATTGCAACCATCATCATGTTGCGACAGTCGCAGGCTATTACAGCATTGGCGCCGAGTGAGGGTGCGCCAAACCAGTATATGGACGGCGTCGTTCGCTATGGCGTCATCGCAACGCTGTTTTGGGCCATTGCGGGATTGCTCGTCGGCGTGTTGATCGCCTGCCAGCTGGCATGGCCAGAGTTCAATATTCCACCCTATTTCAACTTCGGCCGCTTGCGGCCGCTGCACACTTCAGCGGTGGTCTTTGCTTTCGGCGGGAACGCGCTCATTGCCACTTCATTCTATGTCGTGCAGCGGACAACGCGCGCCAGGTTGTGGGGCGGCGATCTCGCCTGGTTTGTGTTCTGGGGCTATCAGCTTTTCATCGTCATGGCGGCAACGGGCTATCTCCTCGGCATCACCGAGGGGCGCGAATATGCCGAACCTGAATGGTATGTGGATATCTGGCTCACCATCGTCTGGGTGGCCTATCTTCTGGTTTTTCTCGGCACGCTTGTGGTGCGCAAGGAGCCGCATATCTATGTGGCCAACTGGTTCTATCTCTCCTTCATCGTTACCGTGGCGATGCTGCATCTCGTCAATAATCTGTCGATGCCGGTCTCGTTTCTCGGCAGCAAGAGCTACTCGGCCTTCTCCGGCGTGCAGGACGCGCTGACGCAATGGTGGTACGGCCATAACGCGGTGGGTTTCTTCCTCACCGCCGGCTTCCTCGGCATGATGTACTACTTCGTGCCGAAACAGGCGAACCGGCCGATCTACTCCTACCGCCTGTCGATCGTGCATTTCTGGTCGCTGATCTTCATGTATATTTGGGCGGGGCCGCATCACCTACACTACACGGCATTGCCCGACTGGGCACAGACGCTGGGCATGGTGTTCTCGGTGATGCTGTGGATGCCCTCCTGGGGCGGCATGATCAACGGCCTGATGACGCTCTCCGGCGCCTGGGACAAGCTGCGCACCGATCCGGTGCTGCGCATGCTCGTCCTGGCGGTGGCCTTCTACGGCATGTCGACCTTTGAGGGGCCGATGATGTCCATCAAGGCGGTGAACTCTCTCAGCCACTACACCGACTGGACCATCGGCCATGTGCATTCAGGTGCCTTGGGCTGGGTCGGCATGATCTCATTCGGCGCCATCTATCACCTGGTGCCGAAGCTCTGGGGAAGGAAGGAGCTTTACAGCATGCGCCTCGTCAGCTGGCATTTCTGGCTCGCCACGCTTGGTATCGTTGTCTACGCCTCGGTGATGTGGGTTTCCGGCATCATGCAGGGCCTGATGTGGCGCGAGTATGACGATCAGGGCTTCCTCGTCTACTCCTTCGCCGAGACCATGGCTGCCATGTATCCATACTATGTGATGCGCATGATCGGCGGCGCGCTCTATCTCGGTGGCGCGCTCGTCATGGCCTTCAACATCTACAAGACAATCCGTGGCGGCGCGCCAGTTGTGGCCCATGTGCCGGCGGCTGCCCTTCAGGCAGCGGAGTGAGGGACATCATGAGCAACACATCCAACGAAAACCTCCTCGGCTTTCACAGCAAGATCGAGCGTAACGTCACGCTGCTGCTGGTGCTCTCTCTTCTCGTCGTCACGATTGGCGGCATCGTGGAGATCGCGCCGCTGTTCTGGATCCAGAATACCATCGAGAAGGTGAAGGGCATGCGGCCCTATTCGCCGCTTGAGCTTGCGGGGCGCGATATCTATGTGCGCGAGGGCTGCTATGTCTGCCATTCGCAAATGATCCGGCCTTTCCGCGATGAAGTGGAGCGCTACGGCCATTACAGCCTTGCCGCGGAGTCCATGTATGATCATCCATTCCAGTGGGGTTCCAAGCGCACAGGCCCGGACCTCGCGCGCGTCGGGGGACGCTATTCCAACGAATGGCATCTTGAGCATTTGAACAATCCGCGCTCGGTGGTGCCGGAATCAATCATGCCGCCTTACGCTTTCCTGGCGAACAATGAACTCGATGCGAAGGCCATTGCGGCGCACCTTGTTGCCAATAGCAGGGTAGGAGTTCCCTATAGCGACGAGATGATCGCCAGTGCCGCCGATGACATGATCGCCCAGGCAACGGCTGGCGCCGAAACAACAGCCTTGCTTGAGCGCTATCCCAAGGCGGTGGCGGCGGATTTCGATGGCAACCCGAAAGTAACGGAGATGGATGCCCTCATCGCCTATCTGCAGATGCTGGGCACGCTTGTCGACTTCTCGGTCTACGAACCAGACAAGAACCAGAGGTAGCGGCTCATGAACGACGACTACACCATCATGCGCGAATTCGCGGACAGCTGGGGGCTTCTGGGCATGGTCCTCTTCTTTGTGGCGGCGGTTGTGCTCGCCTACCGCCCTTCGGCCAGGAAAATCCATGACGATGCTGCGGCAATTCCTTTCAAGGAGGACCAGTAATGGCTGCCAAATCCAAGATTGACACCGCCACAGGCGTTGAAACAACGGGCCATAGCTGGGATGGCATCGAGGAACTGAACTCGCCGTTGCCGCGCTGGTGGCTGTGGACGTTCTACGCCACCATCATCTTCTCCATCGGCTATGTCATCGCCTATCCGGCATTGCCGGGGTTGAGCGGAGCAACAAAGGGCTTGCTCGGCTGGTCCAGCCGCGGTGACATCAAGAACGAGATGCAATTGCTCGATCAGTCGCGCGCCGCCATGCGCACCAAGATCGCGGCAACGCCCATCCAGCAGGTGATTGCAGATGCGGACATGCGCCAATTCGCGGTGAGTTCCGGTGCGGCCCTTTACAAGGTAAACTGCGTGCAATGCCATGGCTCCGGCGCCCAAGGCAGCAAAGGTTTTCCAAATCTCAACGACGACTCCTGGCTCTTCGGAGGAACGGTTGAGCAGATCCAGCAGACGATCGCCCATGGTGTGCGTTCAGCCGATGATGCCGACACACGCGTTCCGCCCGACATGCCGAAATTCGGCGCCGACCAGATGTTGACGCCCGAACAGATCGACCAGGTGACGGAAACAGTGCTCCAGCTTTCCGGCCAGGAACATGATCAGGCCAAGGCCGCGGCCGGCCAGCGGGTCTTTATAGAGCAATGTGCCTCCTGCCATGGCGAGCAAGGGCAGGGCAATCCGGAGATGGGCGCACCACAGCTCAATGATGCCATCTGGCTGCGCGGGGGAACGCGGGAAGATATCCGGGCACAGATCAATTCGCCCAAGCTTGGCATGATGCCGGCCTGGAGCGGACGGCTTGGCGAAGCGGCGGCGAAGGAACTGGCAGTCTATATTCACTCACTTGGAGGGGGCCAGTAAAAGGCCAGCAGGATTGACGACAACGACGCTCATAGACCGGGATGAAGCCCGTGCCGTAAACGCCGGTGCAAAAGCCAAGGGCATCAGCCTCTATGCGGCGCGCGCGAAGATCTTCCCCAAGGCCGTCAGCGGAGATTTCC
>JBIOWL010000434.1:0-2702 GCA_044868645.1 Aestuariivirga sp. | reverse complement strand
ATCGTCCGTGGCAGGCCAATCTAGGACTTGAACCGATATCCCAGACCGGGGTCTTTAACCCCTCTGGCGCGCATGGCGCGCGCATAAATGTTTAATTTCTGAAATTTACTAAACAGTGCAAACGGTTGCTCGGCCTGAAATTCAGGTTGAACGCCAGAATCTTGGCGATTCTGGTGGCTCCATAATGTGCCCGGTGTAATTTCTCCTTGCCAAGTTCAGTGAATTATGTTTACTAAACATAACAACTAAACAAAAACACGGAATTCGCCGCTGTCGCTTGAGAGGGCTGCGAAAATGGGAGAAGGAAACATGAAGACATTCTTGAAGACGTTTGCCGCGGCTGGTGCCTTGGCGTTGACTGCCGCGGCCGGGACGACACCGGCCCAAGCGGAGGGAGAGCTTACGCTGTGTTGGGCGGCCTGGGATCCGGCCAACGCATTGGTGGAGCTTTCAAAGGATTTTGAGGCCCAGTCAGGCACGAAAATGAAGTTTGAATTCGTGCCCTGGCCGAATTTTGCCGACCGCATGCTCAATGAGCTGAACTCCGGCGGCAAGCTGTGCGATCTCCTGATCGGTGACTCACAGTGGATCGGCGGGTCCGCCGAGAATGGCAATTACGTGAAGCTCAATGATTTCTTCGACAAGGAAGGAATCAAGATGGAAGACTTCGCGCCTGCAACTGTCTACGCGTATTCTACCTGGCCCAAGGGCACGCCGAACTATTGGGCATTGCCGGCCATGGGTGATGCCAATGGCTGGTTCTACCGCAAGGACTGGTTTGAAGACGCGGCGATCATGAAGGAGTTCAAGGACAAGAATGGCTGGGATTTGCGCCCGCCGAAGACATGGACCGAACTCAAGACCATTGCGGAATTCTTCCAGGGCCGCGAAGTCAACGGCCAGAAAGTCTATGGCGCCGCCATCTTCACGGAGCGCGCTTCGGAAGGCATCACCATGGGTGCCACCTCGGCGCTTTATCCTTACGGCTTCAAGTACGAAAACACGCCCGGCAAGTATGACATGGAAGGCGCGGTGAACTCAGCCGACGCCGTGGCGGGCCTGGAAATGTACAAGGCCATCTACAAGTGCTGCACGCCTCCTGGCTACACCGACAGCTACATGGGCGAGGGGCTTGATGCCTTCAAATCCGGCCAGGTTGCCATGATGATGAACTGGTTCGCTTTCATGCCCGGCATGGCCAAGGATGAAAAGGTCGGCAAGGTGACGGGCTTCTTCGTCAATCCGGGCGAAAAGGTTCCGGCTTCGACGCTTGGCGGGCAGGGCATTTCCGTTGTCGCCAATACAGACAACATGGATGGCGCGCTTGCCTACATCAAGTGGTTCGCCCAGCCAGATGTGCAGAAGAAGTGGTGGTCGCTTGGCGGTTATGCCTGTCACAACGCCGTGCTCAACGATCCGTCCTTCAAGGATTCGCAGCCTTTCGCCGGGCAGTTCCTTGAGGCCATGGCCGGTGTCCAGGACTTCTGGCAGGAGCCGGCCTACGCCTCGCTGCTTCAGGCCATGCAAAAGCGCCTTCATGACTATGTGGTCGCCGACAAGGGCACGGCAAAGGAAGCGCTCGACGGTTTGATCACCGATTGGACCGTGGTTTTCCAGGAAGAAGGCAAGATCAACTAACTCGCAGCAGTTTTTCCTCCCTGGCTGCAAATCCCCGGGGGCAACCCCGGGGACTTTCCAACGACGGATTGCCATGTCCAGAATGCAAAAAATCCCTGAGCTGACAGCGCGATCGACACCGCAGGCCGTTGCCAACGCGGTGCGCGGTCTTTCCGACAAGGCAATCGCCTGGCTGTTCATTCTGCCGACCATGGTGCTGCTGCTGGCGATCAACATCTTTCCGCTGTTCTGGACGATCTATCTCTCTTTCACCAATTACGCCTCGAACCGCCCCAACCGGCCAGTGCAGAATGTCGGCTTCAAGTGGTACAGGGACATCTTGAACTCGCCCGAGGTGTGGTCCGCCATGCAGGCCACCGCACATTTCGTGTTCTGGACAATCGTCTTCCAGCTCATCCTCGGTTTCGGTCTTGCCTATCTCATTGACCGCAAGTTCCGCGGGCACGCCTTCTGGACGACAATCATTCTCATTCCGATGATGCTGTCTCCGGCGGTGGTCGGCAATTTCTGGAAATTTCTCTATCAGCCACAGATCGGACTTTTCAATTACGCCGTCTCTTTCCTCACTGGCATCGACCCTTCTTCTTTCGAAATGCTGGGCTCGGTTACGCTCGCGCCGTGGGCCATCGTCATCGTCGACACCTGGATGTGGACGCCGTACGTGATGCTGATCTGCCTGGCCGGCCTGCGCAGCATCCCCGACTACATCTACGAGGCCGCCGAGGTCGACCGCGCGTCGCCGTGGCGGCAGTTCTGGAGCATCACGCTGCCGATGGTGTTGCCGTTCGTGATGCTGGCGGTGCTGTTCCGCGGCATCGAGAACTTCAAGATGTTCGACCTCGTGAACCTGCTGACCAATGGCGGGCCGGGCTCGACCACCGAGGTGGTGTCGATCACGCTCAAGCGCGAGGCGTTCGAGAAGTGGCGCACCGGGTATTCGTCGGCGCTCGCGATCATCCTGTTCGTCGCGGTGTTCGGGCTGGCGAACATCTACGTCAAGGCGTTGAACGCGGTGAAGAATCGATGAACCACTTATCGATGAACCACGTTCGGTTCGCGCGTCG
>JBIOWL010000433.1:0-6955 GCA_044868645.1 Aestuariivirga sp. | reverse complement strand
ATGAGAAAACGCCGCCACAATCGGTCCGCACCTGCCACAATACCGAACGATGCATGTCTTGATCCGGTCGCATTTGAAATGCGTATTGCGAACACCGGGCGACCGGGAAGCATCAATCAACGGAGATTTGAATATGAAAAAGTTTGTCCTTGCGGCCGCGATTGCCATGAGCCTTGCCGCCCCGGCATTCGCCAGCCAGTGCCCAGCGTTGATGGAGAAGATCACTGCAGCCATGGCATCGACCACTGCGGATGAAGCCACCAAGGCCCAGGTCCAGGCCCTCTACGACTCAGGCAAGGCCGCCCATGATTCGGGCGATCATGCCAAGTCCGAGGCAGACCTCGGCGAAGCCATGAAGCTTCTTGGAATCTAATCGCTAAACGCGGGGCGAAGGCTCAAAAGCTCTTCGCCTCGCAACGGCCCTTGCAAGTATAGCGCGCCGTTTGCCCGCTGAGCGTACACTTGCGTGTCGCCCCGGGCTTCGCGCCATAGAGAATGATGAAGCCATCGACCCACGAGGCCGGTGCATTGCCGGGCAGCTGAATATCAATCTTCACCGCGCTTGCGGAAATCTCAAACCACACTTCCGGCGCCCGCGACAGGAAGGTCGGCGCCACTGAAGGCTTCAGCAATTCAACCGCGCAGAAATGTTCTCCCTCTGCCGGAACATAGCTGAAGCTGTGCCTCAGGCCGTGGGAGACTGGCACCCCGTTCTCTCCCTGCCGCAACAGTCCCGGATTGCCGCCTGACTGCTCAAGCGCACGGGTCAGCTGGATCAGGCAGTTTTCACTGTCAAAGCAATCCGCAAGTGTCTGCTGCGCAACACCTTGGCCGCGCGTGACGTTAAAACGGATCACCCGCTGCGAAACACCCTTGGCGAGATCGCCCGCCGTTGCCGGCAGGGCAAACACCACAAGGAAAAGCAACACCCAAAACCGCTGCATGGCGGTCCTAAAATCGCACCCTCACGCCCGAACTGATGAAGGTCGAACCGCTGACCACACCGTCAAACAATCCGAACACACCGGAACGGTGGTGGAAGCGCACCATGAGTTCGAGGTCCTTGTTGTTGGGGTCGGCAAACGTGATTTCCGGTCCCATGTAGTGCAACAGCACGGTGTTCTCGTTGTCGTCGTCGCGTGAGCGCTCGAAATCGGATTCCTCCGTCAGCAGGCTGAGCCCGGTATTGACGGCGATGGTTGTGTAGACCCTCTCGTTCCACGGAAAACCATCATAGCGGAGATATAGCGCCGCCCAGGCCTCGCCCAGGCTTTCATTGCCGAAACGCATCGAAACGCCGACCTCGCCATCGACCGTGAAATTCTCGCCAAGAGGAAGCGCATTGTGGGTCAACTCATCCCACGTGCCAAACCGCCTGGTATAGGCAAGAGCAACAACACCGATGTCATCAAGTTCATTGCCCAACGGAAAAAATATACTGTCCGTGAAGGCGTCTTCCGTGGCAATGCCGGCGAAAACGGCGACTGCATCTTCTCCGCCGCGCTCGGCCGCCAGCGCCGGCCCGGCGAGCCAGGCGCAAAAAACAGTCGATGCGATCAGAATGCTGCGCCCGAATACCATCCAGATCCCCGGCCAGTGTCACAGGCCACGGTGCCCCGACTCAAACTAACACCGACCGAGATTCGTTGCCAACTGTGAAAATGCGCCTAGCTATGGGGCGGGCCGCATCCGCGATTTCGCTGGCCCAATGGCCTTGGCCAGCTTCTGGAACAGGGCAAGGTCCGGCACTCCGGCAAAGGTGCAGTCTCCACCGCTGAACCGGATGTCGCCCGCCAATGTGCCGAGCGCCTTCAGCTCATCGCAGGACAGAAGCGACAGCAGAACCTCTTCCTGGCCCACCTCGGCAATGAGATAGAGAAAGGGCTTCTCCCTGTTTTCACGCGCCTGACCAACGAAGCGGTTGCCCTCTAGAGGTATAAGCAGCACCTCGATGGGCTCCTTGCCGTCAGGAGTTGCGAACATGTAGTGGCGTCCCTCGGGCGTGAAGACGGCCTTGCCCTCCTCCGCCTTCCATTTGCCGTCCGCGAATGTCTCCATGGTGAATTCACTGCCCAGCTCTTTCAGCGCCAAAACACCTTGCGTATCGCCAAAGAGCGGCGTTTGCGATTGCAGCACGCAGCCGGAGAGCAAAAGGCAAAGCGCCAGTGAGGCGAGGACTTGGCGAAAAATGATCACAACCACGACTCCTTCAGATGCGAAAGCCCGTCAACCAGCCCGTCTTCGCTGCGCTACGCCGGAGTCTTCACCCTTCATGCTCCCCTGGCTACGCCAGGCGTAGCCCGAAGGACAAAGCCTGGTGCGGGCGGAGGGACTCGAACCCTCACGGGATTTCTCCCAACGGATTTTAAGTCCGTTGCGTCTACCATTCCGCCACGCCCACAGGTGGGGGCCAAGCCCCCGTCATTGCCGCAACAGCGCCCCGCTTAAGGCCGTCATCAATGCTTGACAAGCCACCGGTCAAACAGTGAATTGCACCAGTGAGGGCCCAAGGACTGTGCCGTAGAGATGGATGGCTATGTGAACGAAATCTTCTCGCTGGACAATCTGCCCGCGCAGCTCGCCTCTCTGCTCATCGCTATTTCCTATTTCATGACCAGCATTTACTGGTTGCGCGTCGTTGCGGTGGTGGGCCTTTTTATTGAGATCTTCTATTTCCGCTTGACCGGCGAAACGGCCACCCGTGGGGTCGGCTGGGACACAGTATTCGTCCTCATCAATCTCTATCAGCTGTTCTGGCTGGTGCGGAACCGCGTCAGCCTGCGCCTGCCGGACGATGATGCGCCCCTCCTTCGCGAGGCCTTGTCGGGCCTGGACGATGCGCAAATCGCCCGTTTGCTCAAGGCCGCGGAATGGAAAAACTTCCAGCCGGGCGAGATTCTCACCCGCCAGGACGCGCCGCTTGATTCGCTCTATTTCCTGCTTTCGGGCCGTGCTGCGGTGGCAGTCAGCGGTTCCCTCGTCACCTATTTGGAAAAGGGCTCCTTCATCGGTGAAATCGCCTATCTCACGGGCAATCCCGCCACGGCAACGGTGACCGTTGACGAGCCCAGCCGCGCCCTTTCCTTCAACCGCGTGCGCATGGCGAAAGTCATCGCTTCCGACGAGGCCATCAGCGGCATTATCTATCAGATGCTGGGCCGCGACCTTGCCATGAAGATGCGCCGCGCCAACACAAGGCGCGTGCTATTGGACGAGCCTACAGGCGTGTAAAGGCGAGATAGGTGATGAAGAGATAGGTCAGGTGGTGCAGCGCCTGGTCCGTCGTCAGCGACCACCAATAGGGACCATCGGTCGTCGTCCAGGCCTTGAGCCGCACCAGATTCTCCTTGGCGAAATCCACATGATAGTGCAGCACGCCGTCAACCACGGCAAGCAACGCCGCCGTCTGAAGTCCAAGTCCAAAGACGAGGCAGATGAGTAACGTGCCGGCCACATGAATGGCGGCATGTATAAGCCCCAGCGGCCTGCCGTAGCGGCTCTTCTCCCGCACCATGGCCAGTGTCTGCAATGGCCCGTCACAGATGATGTGCTTGACCATCAGTGCCGCCGCAAAGAGCAGCGCCGTTACAAGAAGATGTGAATCCATGCTCTTGGCTTAAACGTTTTGCCGGGGCCTTGCCAAGCGGACATTGACTAGTGAATTGAAGCACGGGAAACTCGCCCCATGAAGTTTCCCAGGCAGGCCGGACCCTTGGCCATCGGTATCATCGTGGTGCTGTTGATGCTGGCCCTGCGCGGGCTCGATCCCAGTCTCCTCGCGGCCCAGCGAGCCTCGGGCTTTGACGCGCTCCAGCGCCTCTGGCCACGTAGCGTGACCGAGGCCATTCCTATCCGCATCGTCGATATCGACGAAAAGTCCATTGCGAGGCTTGGGCAATGGCCCTGGCCCCGCCAGCAACTGGCAAGACTTGTCAACGAACTTTCTGGCATGGGTGTGGCAGTGATCGCCTTTGACATCGTCTTCCCGGAGGAAGACCGCATGTCTCCTGCAAGGCTGTTGCGCGATCCCGCCTTTTCGAGCTTGGGTCAAAATGGCGCCAGCGTATTGCCGGATTTCGACCAGGAGTTTTCTGCCGCCATCTCTGGAAAGCCGGTTGTCCTGGCATTTGCCCGCGGAGAAATGACCGAAGCCACTGACCTGCCATCCAAGGCGGGTTTCGCCCAGACTGGCGCTCCCGCCAACAACGCACCGCCCCTGCTTGGAAAAGTCACCGCCAACATTGCTCCCCTGCAATCGGCTGCCGCAGGGCTCGGCAACATCAACATCGATCTTGCCAGCCAACAGGGCATTGCCCGCGACATGCCCGTGCTCTGGACCGATGGCCAGCGTTTCCTGCCTTCCCTCGGCGTTGAGGCGCTGCGCGTGGCGCAAGGTATCGACACTTATCTTGTCCATGCCGATGACGAACAGGAAAACGCCATCACCAGTCTCGCCATTGGCGAACTTGAAATTCCATTGAACGAGAACGGCACCTTCCAGCTTTACTACCGCCCGAACCCGCCGGACCTTTACATCTCAGCCGCCGATGTCATCACGGGAACAGACAGGGAAAAACTGCGGCCCCTGATCGAGGGCCATATCGCGCTCGTCGGAACCTCTGCTGTCGGGCTTCTCGACACACGCACCACACCGCTGGGCGAAGCAGTGCCAGGCGTTTCGATCCACGCGCAGGCACTGGAGCAGATTCTTGCTGGACAGTTTCTTTCGCGGCCCGAATGGGTAAGCGGCATCGAAATTTTGACGGCGAGCTTCCTTTCGCTGCTCACGGTCCTTGCCGCAGCCATGGCGCGACCAGCATTCTCCTCAATCGTCGCCGCATTTTCCGCCGCTAGCATTGTGGCATTCACGGCTGTGGCCTTCCAGCAACTCGGCCTTCTCATCGATGCAACTTTTCCCCTCCTGATGCTTGTCGTGGCTTTCCTTGCCGCGACAGCCTACCGCCTGCTCGTCACCGATAGGCTTGGCCGCCAGATGCGCCACATGTTCGGGCGCTATGTTGCGCCATCGGTTCTGGCGGAACTTGAGAAAAACCCTGAGAGCCTGAAGCTCGGCGGCGAGATTCGCGATATCACGGTACTTTTCCTGGACATTATCAATTTCACACCCCTCTCCGAAAAGCTGAAACCCGATGAACTTGTGGCAGTCGTCAACGGCCTGTGGGACCGTTGCTCAAAAGCCATCCTCGCCGAGAGCGGCACCATCGACAAATTCATTGGCGATGCCATCATGGCCTTCTGGAACGCGCCGGTTGCCTGCCCCGACCACCAATACCGCGCCTGCAAGGCAGCGCTTGGAATCCGCGCCGCCGTGAAAGCCTACAACGACGATGCCGAACTCCGCCGCCGACTCGAACCTAAGGGATTGTGGCCGCTCGGCGTGCGCGTGGGCCTTGCCAGCGGTGAGGCCTGTGTCGGCAACATGGGCTCAACCGAGCGCTTTGACTATTCGGTGATCGGCGAAACGGTGAACACGGCGGCGCGCGCCGAGAGCGCCTGCAAGCATGTGGCCCACGATATTCTCCTTGCCGGAACAGTGGACCGAGCAACGGAGCGTCTTGCCATTCTTCCTGCCGGCCATGTTCACCTCAAGGGCCGGTCCCTCCCCCAGCCCGTCACCATCATCGTGGGCGACGAGACAGAGGCCAAGAGCGCCGAATTTCAGGCGCTCGCAAAGGAACTCCAGGGCCTGGTCACCCAATTGTCGGCTACCCGCAAGAAGGCAGGTAACGGCGCTGTCGTCTCACAGCTTGTCTCCGAGCTGTCGCTGCACAATCCGGCGCTTGCCCCTTACCTCACGGCCATCACCGGCCGCGCCAAGGATTTCCAACAAGCTATCGCTAAACCGTAGCCCGCTCCCGGATGGGCGCTGCAAATTGCAGGTCCATGTCCCATGGCAGATAGATCCAGGTGTCCTGGCTCACTTCCGTAATGAAGGTATCAACCAACGGCCTGCCTGCAGGCTTGGCGTAAACTGTTGCAAAATGCGCCTTGGGCAGCATCTCGCGCACGATCTTTGCCGTTGCACCGGTATCAACCAGATCATCGACGATCAAGATTCCCGCGCCCTGGTCCTTGGCCGAGAAGACCGCTGAGACGGGTTTCAACACCGCAACATCGCCCTGCTTGTCATAGTCATATGAGGCAACGCAGACGGTTTCGATGACGCGGATGCCCAGTTCCCGCGCCACGACAGCCGCCGGCACCAGACCTCCCCTGGTTATCGCCACCACCGCGCTGAACGGACCCGCCGCCGACAGGCGCCAGGCCAAGGCCCTGGCGTCCCTGTGGAACTGATCCCAGGACACGGGGAAGCTCTTTTGCCATTTTTCGTCCATGGAGGCCTCCTTATCCAAGCTATTTGTCCAAAGCTTTGCGGCAGTTAAGCCCATCGCAGCAAGGTTTGGTTCATAATTTTCCACATAAGATGGCGCTCTTTCCACTGGCAGGCGCATTATCTTGATGATTTACAAGCTTTTTGAAGTTCTTAGCCTCGCCAATGTCGAAGCACTGCTTGTGGCCATGCCCGAGGCGGTGATCGCCGATGTGACGGAAGCCTGTCTCCTGCATTGGGGCGCGCGCCAGGAAGAGGTTGCGGGGAAACCCCTGCTCAAGCCCGGAACGGGCATGATCACCGGCCGGCAGATTGCCCGCACAAACCCCTCTGATCCGCAGGAAGTGGAAGTCACCTACTCTCCTCCCCTGGGCAGCGCCATCAGGACCAATTTTGCGCCCAGGCCCATCAGTTCGGGCGGTAAGGATTATCTTGTACTTGTTGCGCGTCAGGTCGGCTCGGGCCAACTCGAAGCATTGAACCAGAGTGAGCGCAGGTTGAACCTTGCCCTGCGGTCAGGCGGCTATGCACTTTGGGACCATGACTACGTGACCGGCCGCACCTTCAATTCGCCCGAGATGTTTCAGCTCGTTGGTGAGAAGG
>JBIOWL010000432.1:0-3951 GCA_044868645.1 Aestuariivirga sp. | reverse complement strand
GAAACCAACTTCTTCGAGTGGGATGAGGCGACCTACCGCAAGTATTTCTCGCAGATCGCCAAGACCCAGGAAATCAGCATCCCGAAACTCAACGAGATGGCCTATGAGCAAGTGGACGTCGCCGGCGTTACCTATAAGGATTTCATCGAAAACCACGCTGTTGACGGCAACAGTGGCAAGTTTTCCTTCGTGCTGCGTGGCTATGTGCGCAAGTGGTGCTCGGAGATCGACGCCGAGTTCGCGCATGTGAAGATCCTGCAAGAGGTCCTGACCGGCGGCCGCTCCCAGGCCGCCTGACGCGAGGGGGCCAGCCGCCCATGGCAATGGCGCCCACGATCTACATCGTTGCCTCGGACAGCAACCGCAACGGCAAGACATTGTTGGCCCGGCTGCTTGCGGATTCGCTGCTGCTCGACGGGCGCGACCCCTTTGTCATCGACACCGATGCGCCAGAGGGGCCTTTGCGCAATTTCTTTCCGGGCCGCACGATACTGGCGGACTTCGCTGTTATTACCGGGCAGATGAAACTGTTCGACACTATCCTCGCCTCGCCGGGGCGCGACTACATCATCGACCTGCCGGCGCGCCACATGGAGCCCTTCTTCGCCACCGAGCGCGACCTCAATTTTTTCGCCGAATGCAAAAAGGTGGGTTTCCGCGTTTTCCTGTTCTTTGTGGTGGACAACAATTTTGCATCGTTGCGCGTGGCGCGGTCTCTGCAGGCGCTGCGTGGGCTTGACCTCTTCGTTCCGGTCAAGAACCAGTTCGTGCGCTCAAGCTGGCCTGAAGACGATGCGGCGCTGACCATTCCATTCATGCCTGCGCCACTTGCCGTTCCCGTCGGCAACAGGCGTTTTTCCTTCCGCAATTTCGTGCAGGGCGACATGCAGGGCCTGCCGGAGGAACTGGTGCCGCAGCTGCAGAATTTTCTCTATGAGGTCCTGCACAACATCAGCAATCTGGAACCCGTGGTATCGCTGAAGGCGATGAGGGAGTGAGGCGAGTTCGGTGTTCAACACTTCCCACAGTGGCCATGCAGTTCGATGCTGGTGTGGGCGACACGAAAACCGTCACTGGTGGCAAGGTTCCGCAGGTCTCCGGAAATGCAGGCGTTGGTGCGCTCCCTCACACTGCCGCAACTGTCGCAGATCATGAAGACAGTCGCCGCATGGCCTTCGTCAGACGGATGCTGGCAGGCCATGTAGGCACTCAGGGACTCAAGCTTGTGAACAAGGCCTTTGGCAACAAGCTGGTCCAGCGCGCGGTAAACCTGCAGCGGCGCCTTGACGCCATGGGGGCGCAGCTTGTCGAGAAGATCATAGGCGCTTTGCGGCGCTGATGATTTCTCCACCGCCTCAAGAACCAGTTTCTGATTGCGGGTCAGGGTTTCGACTGCATGGTCATGGGAATGGGCCATGGGATCAACTCCTCGAAATGCTCAAACCGCGGGGGAGCACCAACCCCGCGAGGAACAGCAACGCCGCGGCGGCAATGATTGACGGGCCGGAGGGCGTGTTCCATTGCAATGAACTCCACAGCCCCGCAACAACTGCAGCAATGCCCACGCCTACGGACAGCAACACCATTTGCTGTGGCGTCGAGGCCAGCCTGCGCGATGCAGCAGCGGGAATGATGAGCATGGCCGTTACGAGCAAGACGCCGACGATCTTGATGGCAATTGCGACCACGGCCGCGAGCAATACGATGAAAAGCAGCTCTGTCTTCTCTGGCTGCATGCCTTCGGCGGCGGCGATGTCGCGGTTCACGGTTGCGGCAAAGAGCGGCTTCCAGAACCACCACAGAAGCAGCAGCACCGCGGCACCACCGCCATAGAGAATGGCAAGGTCTGCCCGCGTCACGGCAAGAAGATCACCGAAGAGCAGGCCCATCATGTCAAAGCGCACCCATGTCATGAAGGAAATTGCGAGCAGGCCGACAGCAAGCGCCCCGTGGGACAGAAGCCCCAGAATGGCATCCGAAGCGAGGGATGACTTGTTCTGCAAGAGCACCAGCAGCAATGCTGCCAACAGTGCCACGGCAAAGACTGCAAGCATGACGCTGACATTGAGGAGCAGCGACACAGCAACACCGAGAAGAGCCGCGTGGGCCAGCGTGTCACCGAAATAGGAGAGCCTGCGCCAGACCACGAAGCAGCCGAGGGGTCCTGCGACGGCTGCTAAGCCCATCCCTGCCAATACGGCACGTGTGAGGAAGTCATCAAGCATGGTGATGCTCGTGCTTGTGCTTGTGGTCGTGGTCGTGATGGTGGCCATCATCGGGACGGCAGTTGTCCGTCATCGTGCCATCGCTGTGCAAAACCCGGCCATCGGCCATGTGGGTGTGATCGTGGTGGTGTTGATAGACGGCGAGCGCCGCTGCCGCCCTGCCCCCAAACAGCGCCTTGTATTCATCGCTGAGCGCGACGCTTTCCGGCGTGCCGTGGCAGCAGACATGACCGTTGAGGCAGATGACGCGGTCCGTCGCCGCCATCACCACATGGAGATCGTGAGAAACCATCAGGATGGCGCAGCCCAATTCATCGCGCACCGCCTTGATCAGGTCGTAGAGTTCAAGTTCGCCATTGAAATCTACGCCCTGCACCGGCTCATCCAGCACCAGCAAGTCCGGCTTTCGGGCAATGGCTCTTGCCAGCGACACGCGCTGCAACTCGCCACCGGAGAGACTGCGCAAGTCACGGTCCAGCAAGGCCGAAGCACCTGTGCGTTCCAAGGTCGCCAGTTGCGCGGCGCTGTCTCCATTCCTGGTCAGCGACATGAATTCGCGCACGCGCAGCGGCATGGTCCAGTCGATCACAAGCTTCTGCGGCACATAGCCGACGCGAAGGCCCGGCTTGCGGGCAACGCTACCCTCGTCCGCCTGCATGATGCCAAGGGCAAGTTTTGCCGTGGTTGTCTTGCCCGAGCCATTGGGGCCGATCAGCGTCACGATCTCACCTGGAGCGAGTGTGAGGTCGACGCCGCGCACCAGCCAATGACCCTCGCGGCGGACGCCGGCATTTTTCAGCAAGACCAGCATGTCCGGCACCACGCTTGACTCTTCAGTTTGTAATGTTATTACATTCATGCGTTACTTTATAACATATGGGAGTTCTGCATGAAACAGGTTTTTGCGGCCGCCTTTGCCAGTCTGCTGTCGGCCGGAACGGCAACACAGGCGTGGGCCGATATTTCGGTGGTGGCTTCCATCAAACCCATTCATTCGCTGGTGGCCTCAGTCATGGACGGGGTCGGCGCGCCGGAGTTGACCGTCAAGGGCGGAGCTTCGCCGCACACCTATTCGCTTGCGCCTTCAGATGCGGAGGCCCTGCAGAACGCCAAGGTAATCTTCTGGGTGGGCCACGAGTTCGAGGCCTTTCTTGAGAAACCACTTGAGGCCCTGTCCACCGGCGCAACAATTGTTTCCCTCATGGACAACAAGAACCTCAATCTGCTCCCCGTGCGTGAGGGCAATGGTTTTGATCCGGATGAGCACGAAGGTGAAGAAGAACATGAGCATGGCGAAAATGATCCCCATCTCTGGCTGGACCCTCGCAACGCAGCGGTGATGGTGGATAAAATTGCGGCGACACTGGAAGGAGCCGATCCTTCAAACGCGGAACGCTACAAGGCCAATGCCGCTGCCACCAAGCAACAGCTCGCTTCACTTGAAACAGAAATTGCCGGGCAACTTGCGCCGCTCAAGGATAAGCACTTCATCACTTTCCACGATGCCTTCCAGTATTTTGAGAAGCGCTTCGAGATTCCCTCTTCCGGCGCCATTTCCATCCACCCGGAAAACCCGCCGGGGGCAAAAGGAATCCGCGAGATCAAGGACAGGTTGCAATCTGCCAATGTGACTTGTGTGTTCTCCGAACCACAATTCGATTCCAAACTAGTCAATCTCATCACCGAAGGAACGGATGTGAAAACCGGCGTGCTTGATGCGGAGGCC
>JBIOWL010000431.1:0-6933 GCA_044868645.1 Aestuariivirga sp. | reverse complement strand
CGCCAACAATCCAAAGCTGTTTTGGCCCAGTTTTGAAGAAAGCGGCGCCATCATGTTCCTGCACCACGCCGACCTTGCCAGGAATCCTGCCCAGCAATTTCTTGAGCACCGCAATCTCACCCGCCACCTGTGTCAGCGTGAAACCTGCCGCTTCTTCCAGCAAAACACCGGGCCGCTCGAATCGCGCTGCTGCTCCCAAGGGTGACCGCACTTCAAGCATGGAGACGCGCTCCTTCCCTGTCGATAAAATGCGGCGATACGATCTTGAGTCTCGCCTGCTCGCCTTTCAACGGAAATGTCGCGATGATTTCCTCACCCTCATGCTTCAACCCGCCTTGATAGAGTCCAAGAGCAATAAACTTCTGCAGCTCCGTGCTCCAAGTCACTGAGGTGATGTAGCCTCGTCCATGGCCCTTGATTTCGTCACTCGCCGCAAAAAGAATGGACCCGCCGCGCAGCTTCTTCTCGGGTTCCAGCAATTCAAGCCCCACAAGTGACCAGCGGTCCGGCGCTTGATAGGCCTCGCGGAAGCGCAGTTCCTTGCCGATATAGGGCTTCTCCTTCGCCGCCATCTTGCCGAGGCCGAGATCATCCAGCGTATTGCGGTGGTCAAGTTCGAGCCCCGCCACATGACCCTTCTCGATGCGGAGCGAGGCCAGCGCCTCAAGCCCATATGGCTTGATGCCCAAAGGCTCTGCCGCCCGCATGATATGTTCCCACAGGCTTTGGACATAATTGGCCGGGCAATGCACCTCGTAAGCCAGTTCGCCCGAAAATGAGAGCCGCATCAACCGCACTGTCGTGCCGCCAAAGGAAATGTCCTTCACGCCCATGTAGGGCAGTCCTTCGTTCGAGACATCCACATCAGGAAACGCCAGCTGCAGCGCCTCGCGTGATTTCGGCCCCGACACGGCCATGCCACCCCATTCATCAGTGAGCGACGCCACATGCACATTGAGATCGGTCCAGTGGCATTGCAACAGATACTCCAGCCAGCTCATCACCTCGCCGGCCTGCGCGGTTGTCGTCGTCATGTAGAACTGCGTTTCGGAAATGCGGCTTGTCGTGCCGTCATCGAGCACCACGCCATCGTCATTCAGCATCACGCCATAGCGCGCCTTGCCGATCGGCAGCTTGGCAAAGCCGTTGACATAGACGCGGTTGAGGAACTCCGCCGCATCCGGCCCCTGCACATCGATCTTGCCCAGCGTCGAGACATCGGCAATGCCAACGCCACGCCGCACCAGCTCCATCTCCTTGATATAGGCGGTTTCCGGTGAAGAACCCGCCAGGAAAAATACCAGGCGCGCAGCCACGGCCCCGCCTCGATGAAGGTCGCGCCGTTCTTCTCATTCCAATCATGCAGCGGTGAGCGCCGTGTAGGCCGGAAATGCTTGCCGACACTCCGCCCCGCAATGGCGCCAATGGTCATGGGGCTGAAGGGCGGACGGAAGGTCGTCGTACCAGCGCCCGCAACATCAATGCCGCGCAAACCCGCCATGATGGCCAGCGCGTTCACATTCGACGTCTTGCCCTGGTCCGTGCCCATGCCAAGCGTAGTGTAGCGCTTCAGGTGCTCGACATTCGCATAGCCTTCCTGATGCGCCTGCTTCACGTCCTTCAGCGTCACATCATTCTGAAAATCGACAAAGGCCTTCCCGTTATCGCTTCCTTCAATCGGCATCCATGCGGCCTGTATGCCGTAGGCACGGTCAGCGCGTATGGCGGGGAACTCGATCTCCTCGCCGTCATTGAGGTCAAGATAAGTCAACGCCTGTTGCGCGGCCTTCACCCCGTCGCGGACCGTAGCCAGGGTGCCGAAATGTCCCAGCACACTGCCCGCCCCGAAATGTCCTTCCGCAAATCCGCCGGCCACGAAAGACGCGATCCTTGGCTCATAGCTGGGCTTTATGCCGCCATGGGATGTGAGATGCACAGCCGGATTCCATCCGCCGCTCACACCTAATGCATCGCATTCGATGGTAACGGCATGCCGTCCGCCAAGCCGCACAGCGGTGATCGCCGGACGGCCCAGCACATCCACAACACCACTGTTCGGAAATATCGCAATGCCAAGCTGAGCTGCCTTGGCCAACAGTTCTCCCGATGTGCTGCTGCGGTGCTCAGCGATCGTCACCGCCACATCGGCTTCCGCAAGATCGAAGGCCGCTTGGTAAGCACTGTCATTGTTGGTGACGATGACGGCCCGTTGTTTCGGCGCAATCGCAAAACGGTTGAGATAGGTGCGGAGAGCGCCCGCCAGCATCACGCCGGGACGGTCATTGTTGGGGAATACCAAGGGCCGCTCAAAAGCGCCCGCCGCATGGATCACGGCGCCGAAGAGGATGATTTCCAACCTGATGTTCCCTGTCGCGGGATCAGTGACATTCATCACGGCCTGCTTGCCGTCATAGAGGCCTTGCACTGTCGCACGTGTCACCAGCCGCGCATTGCTGCACTTCCCGATCCGGGCCACGCAATCAGCGCGCCAAGTTTCCAGCGCGTCAATCTTCATGCCGAGCAGACTGCCGCCCGCTTCGAAATCCTGTTCGGCGATGATGACCCGCGCGCCGGCCTGCGCCGCGACAACACCTGCCGCAAGGCCCGCAGGCCCTGAACCGATGACAAGAATATCGCAAAACGTGTTGCGCTGGTCGTAGCGCTGATTACCCCTGTCTTCCGTCGCCTGTCCCAAGCCCGCCGCGCGGCGGATGAACGGTTCATAGTACATCCAGGATTTCTGCAAGGGCCCCATGAAGGTCTTGTAGTAGAAGCCCGCCGTGAATAGCGGCGATGCCCAACTATTCACCGCCATCACATCGAAGTCGGGTGAAGGCCAGGCATTCTGAGTTTTCGCAATCAACCCGGCTCTTAGCTCGGTTGCGGGGCCAATCGCGTTCGGTTCCTGCGAAGCACCATTGCCCAGTGTGAATAATCCATTGGGTTCTTCCAAGCCTGCTGACAGGAAACCGCGTGGGCGGTGATACTTGAAGCTCCGCCCGATGGTGACCTCGCCGTTGGCCAGCAGCGCGGAGGCCAATGTGTCGCCGGCGAAGCCATTGAGCGCCTTGCCATTATAGGTGAAGGCAAGCGTTCGCGCGCGGTCCACCCTTCCACCAGACTCTATGCGGCGAAATCCGGTCATGCTGTTACCTCACCCGGCGCTTCGCGCCACCCTCTCCAGAGGAGAGGGGTAAAGTATATCTCGCCCTTCTCCTCTGGAGAGGGGGAACCATCGCGCAGCGATGGTGGGTGAGGTTGCATCACCATCACTCCCCGCCCCCGATCACTTCATTCGTCGCCGTGTTGCGCTTCACGACAAACCACTGCCGGCAGCCCAGCACATGCTGCCAATATTCCGTATGGATGCCCTTCGGGTTGTCGAACAGAAAATAATAGTCGTGCCATGCCTTGAGATCGCCCGTGCCGTGCTGGGGCCGCGCTTTGGACGCGTCTCCGCCATAGCGGAACTCGCTCCAGTCCCTGTCACCGCAATGGGGGCATGTGATCTTCATTGCTTGTAGGCCCAGTTGCCGATGCCAAACTCATCGAGCTCGCGGCCCTTTTCGAAGCGGTCCAGCGTGAAGTCGCGGTTGAGTTCATGCTCGTTGTCATTGGCGATAGTGTGCGCGAAGGTGAAGCCGGAAGCGGGCGTTGCCTTGAAGCCCTGATAGCACCAGCCGCCATTGAGATAGAGGTTGCGCACCGGCGTCCGGCATATGAAGGGAGAGCCATCTGGCGTCATGTCCTGAATGCCACCCCAATGCCGGAGCAATCGCAAGCGCTGAGTGAAGGGCATCAGAGATGAGACACACTCCATCACTGTCTGGATGCGTGCGAACTGCCCGCGCTGCGTATAGGTGTTAAAACCGTCGATGTGTCCGCCGAATACCAATCCGCCCTTGTCGGATTGCGACAGGTAGAAAAGCTCCGCGCCCCAGGAAATCACATGATGGACGATGGGCTTGATGGGTTCTGAGACAAAGGCCTGCAACACGTGGCTTTCAACCGGTAGCCTCAAGCCAGCCATAGCCGCGACATGTGATGAATGGCCTGCAACTGCAATGCCCACCTTGTCGGCCAGAATGCGCCCACGTGATGTCTCGACGCCCGTCACCTTGCCGCCATCCATGATGATGCCGGTGACTTCGCAGTTCTCGATGATGTGAACGCCATAGTCCGAAGCCGCCCGAGCATAACCCCAGGCCACCGCATCATGCCGCGCCGTACCTGCCCGTGGCTGGTGAATGGCACCCCAGATGGGCCAGCGCGCATCTTTCGAATAGTCGAGATAGGGCAGAAGCTCCATCACTTCGCCGCGGTCCAGCAGTTCCGCATCGATGCCATGAAGCCGCATGATGTTGCCGCGCCTGGCGAACACATCCATCTGGATCGGCGAGACCGCCAGCACCACCTGCCCCCGGTGCGAGACCATGGCATTGAAATCAAGCTCGTGCGAAAGCCCTTCCCACTGCTTCAGGGAAAACTCGAAGAAGTTGGTGTTGCCCCCGATCATGTAGTTGGAGCGGATGATGGTGGTGTTGCGCCCCACATTGCCGGAGCCGATGTAGGACTTCTCAAGCACGGCGATGTTGCGGAGCCCGTGGTTCTTGGCCAGGTAATAGGCGGTGGCAAGGCCATGTCCGCCGCCGCCAATCAGCACCACGTCATAGCTGGATTTGGGCTCGGGCTTGGCCCAAGCCTCAGGCCACGGCTCAGAAGGCCGCAAGGCATGCCGTGCCAGTGAAAATATGGAATAACCCTTGGCCATGTCTTCTCCCTAGCCAAGCCCAAGGACGTTTCAAAGGCCAGAATTTGTCACCCGCGCATGTTCCGCAAAAGTTGGAGACTTTTGCGATAGGAACATGCGCAATGTATCAACTTGGCGCATAGTCCTGCCGCCCAAGTCTCCAACTTGGTCGGACTATGCGCTCGCGGGTTTAGCGGGGCGGTTACGTTCCGCCCATTCGCTTGCCAGCCACGCCCCAAAGCCAAAGACCACGAATGCCAGCGCAACCGGCGTCAGCGTGCCGTCGTAATACCGCGCGGCGGTGCCACCCATGATAATAGCCATGATCGAAGACAGTGCCCCGGACACCGCCGCTGCCATGCCCGCGATGTGCCCCATGGGCTCCATGGCCATGGCGTTGTAGTTGCCGAAAATCATGCCGCTGGCGAAGAACGAGATGAACATCAAGACAGCCATGAGCATCAGTGGCGGCTGGCCCGCAAAAACGAGGCTGGCAATCAGCATCAGGGTCCAGTCCGCGACGAAAGCCCGGAGCGCATATTTCGAGAGCGTCCGCATTCCAAGCCTGCGCACGGTGCGGCCATTGAAGATCATGGCCATGGCAAGTCCCACGGCAAAGCCGCCGAACCACAGGGCGAAATAGGCGCCCTGGTTGTATTGCTCGGCAAAGACCTGCTGCGAGGTGGCGAGGTAGACGTTGAAGGCTGCGAAGATGAAACCGACCGCAACCGTGTAGCCGATGGCGACGGGGTGATGAAACACCTCCCGTGCGCTGGCCAACAGGGCCGACGCTCTGAACGGGTGGCGGTTTTCCTCTGCCAGGGTCTCCTCCTGCCGCGTCGCAAGCCAGAGGCCGGCAAGGACCGCGAGCGCCATGAACCCCAGGAAGATCAAACGCCAGTTCCCCACATTGAGCACAAGCTGGCCGATTGACGGTGCGATGATCGGCACCAGCATGAACACCGACATGACATAGGACATGATGCGCGCCATTTCTGCGCCTTTGGCGCCATCTCGCACCATCGCCATGGACACAACACGCGGGGATGCCGCACCAAATCCCTGCACGAAGCGCCCAGCAATCAGCATCGGGAAGCTAGTGGCAAAAAAGCACAGCAGGCAACCTGCTAGGTAAAACCCAAGCCCCCAGTAGATGGCCGGCTTGCGGCCCGAGGAGTCGGAAACGGGCCCGAATATGAGCGTGCCGAGAGCTAGGCCGGCGAAGAAAATCAGGATGATCAGATGCCGGTCGTTGTCGTGGGTGGCACCCAATTCCTTGGCCATCAGGCCTATGGCTGGCAGCATGGCGTCAATCGACATCGCCACCATGGCCGTCAATGCCGCTACAAGGCCGATGAATTCTGCGGGTCGGCTGTTTTGCATTTGGGTGGGACTCATGAAAATGTCAGGGGCGGACCCATAGACGCCATGAAGATCAATACCAACACCCGATCCGTCGACCTAGACCCGCGCGAAGCGCAATTCGTCCAGGACCCCTATGCCGCCTATGACGCCATCCGGGCGCAACTGCCCGTGTTCAAATGGGAACAGTATGGCCATTGGTGTTTCCCGCGCTACGAGGACGTGAACGCGCTCCTCCGCGACCGCCGCTTCGGGAGGCAAATTCTTCATGTGGCAAGCCGCGAGGAACTAGGCTGGCCCGAGCCGCCGGAATACATCAAGGTGTTCACGGACCACGAAAAGCATTCGCTGCTGGAACTTGAGCCGCCCGTCCACACAAGATTGAGGGGCCTTGTGAACCGCGCCTTCCTGTCCCGCCAGGTGGAACGGCTGCGACCAAGATTGATCAATCTTTGCAATGAGTTGATAAACCGGTTTGACGCATCACCGGAAGTCGATCTGCTACCCGCTTACGCAACCCCTATACCCATCATCATTATCTGCGAGCTTCTGGGCGCGCCTGCCACGATGGCCGATCAGTTCCTCGCCTGGTCGCATGATCACGTGGCCATGTACATGGCGCGCCGCGACCGCGCGGTGGAGGATAAAGCGGTCGCCGCTGTCGCCGCTTTTTCCGACTATATGCGCGGGCTCATCGCCGAACACCGCAAATCACTCGGTGATGATCTGCTTTCGGAACTGATCCGCGCCAGCGACGAACATGGCAAGCTCTCGGAAGATGAGCTGGTTACAACAGCCATACTGCTTCTCAACGCAGGACA
>JBIOWL010000430.1:0-3274 GCA_044868645.1 Aestuariivirga sp. | reverse complement strand
GCATAGACTGTTCCGGCAAGGACGGCACAGTGAGAGCCGTCTTCAATGCTTGTGGGCCTATTGGTGTGAGGGTCAATCCTTTCAAGGCGCCGTCGGCGGAAGAGCTGTCGCACGACTATCTCTGGCGGGTGCATCATGTGGCGCCGCCAAAAGGCATCATCGGCATTTTCAACCGCTCGCATTATGAGGATGTTCTGGTCGTCAAGGTGAAGGGCTTCGCCCCGCCCGAGACAATCGAGCGGCGCTATGGCGAGATCAATGATTTCGAGAAGATGCTTTCGGCTAATGGCACGAAGATCCTGAAATTCATGTTGTGCATTTCCAGGGAAGAACAGGCCAAGCGATTGAAGGAGCGCGTGGAGGATGAAACCAAGCGCTGGAAATTCAATCCAAGCGATCTCGAAGACCGCAAGCTGTGGGATCAATACATGGCGGCCTATGAGATCGCAGTGAAGCGATGCTCGACGGAACATGCGCCCTGGCATGTGGTCCCTTCAGACCGCAATTGGGTACGCAATGCGGTGATCGCCAGGATCGTGCGCGAGACCTTGGAGGAGATGAATCCGCAATATCCCCAGCCCAAGGATTGGGATCCGAAGACCGTCAAGGTTGTTTGATGCAATGCTCGCCAGGCGCTGCGGCATGGTTGCGGCTGGCGCCGGAAAAAGGCTATGGGTCCGGCGACAGACCGGGCTGGCGCGACACCATCCTCACATGAACAATCATTCGCTATGGCCTTGAAGATCCTCAGCATCATTGGAACGCGGCCGGAAGCCATCAAGATGGCGCCGGTCATCCGCGCGCTGGCGGCGGATGGCCGTTTCGAGTCCCGCCTGTGCCTCACCGCCCAGCACCGGGAGATGCTGGACCGCGTCATTCAGCTCTTCGCCATCAAGCCGCACTATGACCTTGACCTGATGCGGCCCGGGCAGAACCTGACGGACCTGACCGCAGCGCTTCTCCAGGGCCTCAGATCCGTGCTGGAAGATGCAAAGCCTGATCTTGTCCTGGTCCATGGCGATACTTCAACCACGCTGGCGGGATCGCTGGCGGCCTTCTATCAGCGCATTCCCGTCGGCCATGTGGAGGCGGGCCTCAGAACCCGGAACATCTATTCTCCGTGGCCGGAGGAAATCAACCGGCGCGTGGCGGGCACAATCGCTGTGCTGCATTTCGCACCGACGGAACGCGCAAAGGCCAATCTCCTGGCTGAAAGCGTGCCGGAAGAGCACATCCATGTGACGGGCAACACGGTGATCGATGCTCTTCACCTCATGGTGGAGCGGCTGGAACAGGACAAGACGCAATCGCAGGAATTCGATGCGGCGCTCGGCGTTGATCCGGCACGGCGGCTACTTCTGGTCACGGGCCACCGCCGCGAAAGCTTCGGTGAGGGTTTCGAGCGCATCTGCCTTGCACTCAAGAAACTTGCGGGGCGAAGGGATCTGCAGATCATCTATCCCGTTCATCTCAATCCTCAGGTGAAAGGGCCAGTGGAGCGCCATCTTGGCGGCATTGCTAATGTGAGGCTGCTTGAACCTTTGGACTATTTGCCCTTCGTTCACCTGATGCGGCGCGCCAACATCATCCTCACGGATTCCGGCGGCGTGCAGGAGGAAGGCCCATCACTCGGCAAGCCGGTGCTGGTGATGCGCGAGACCACCGAACGGCCGGAGGCAATCGATGCCGGCACGGTGGAACTGGTGGGCACCTCGGTTGAACGCATCGTGGATAGTGTCACGCGGCTTCTCGATGACGGCACTGCCTATGAGCGCATGGCCAAGGCGCGCAATCCTTACGGCGACGGCAAGGCGGCCGGGCGCATCCTCAATGTCATTTCCGAATTCATGTCACGCAATGTCAGCGCGGCAAGATAGGTTCAATATGCAGTCATCCACGTTCTCCCACATCTGCGTCATCGGCCTCGGCTATATCGGCCTTCCGACGGCAACCATGTTCGCCAACCGGAAAGTGCGCGTCACCGGCGTTGATGTGAACGCAAGCACCGTCGACACGGTGAATCGCGGGGCCATCCATATCGTCGAGCCCGATCTGGATATTGCCGTGCACAGCGCGGTCTCGCAGGATTACCTCCGCGCCACCAGGGAGCCGGTTCCGGCGGATGCTTTTCTCATCGCCGTGCCGACACCCTTCAAGGGCGAGGCCCATGAGCCCGATCTTTCCCATGTGGAGGCGGCGGCACGGGCCATCGCGCCGGTGCTGCAAAAGGGAAACCTCGTCATTCTCGAATCCACTTCGCCGGTGGGCACGACGGAAAAAATGGCCGCATGGCTTTCTGAAAGCCGGCCAGACCTCACCTTCCCGCAAATGCATGGAGAGACTTCCGACATCCGCATCGCCCATTGCCCGGAAGGCGTGCTGCCGGGAAAGGTGATGCAGGAGTTGATCAGCAACGACCGGGTGATCGGCGGCATGACACGGCGCTGCTCGGAGATGGCGGCAAGCCTTTACCGCATTTTTGTGCGTGGCGAGTGCGTCATCGCCTCAGGCCCGCGCGTTGCCGAAATGGCCAAGCTCACGCAGAACAGTTTCCGCGACGTCAACATCGCGCTCGCCAATGAACTCTCCTTCATCTGCGACAGGCTCGGCATGGATGTGTGGGAACTGATCCGGCTTTCCAACCGCCATCCGCGCGTCAAGATCCTGCAGCCGGGGCCCGGCGTCGGCGGGCACTGCATTGCCGTTGATCCCTGGTTCATCGTGTCATCGGCGCCGGAGGAAGCGCGCCTTATCCGCTTGGCCCGCGATGTGAACAATGCAAAGCCCGAGTGGGTTCTCGGCAAGGTGAAGGCGGCGGTGGGCGCACATCTGATGGCCCATGCCGGCAAGACGGCGGGGCAGGTGGCGATTGCCTGCTATGGCCTTTCCTTCAAGGCCGACATCGACGATCTGCGGGAAAGCCCGGCGCTTGAAATCGTGCGGGCACTGGCGAAGAGCCATGGCGGGCCGCTCCTGGTGGTGGAGCCCCATGTGACGGCGCTGCCCGCAGGTCTGGAGAACGCACGGCTTGCGGAGATCGAGGACGCGGCGGCGGCTGATGTGCATGTGATGCTGGTCGATCACGCGGTCTTCAAGGGCGCTCAACGGCCATCCGGCGAAATCGTGGATGCGCGGGGCGTATGGGTTTTAGAGCGAAGTCAATTTTGAATGAATCTCCTCCCCCTTCTACGGGGGAGGTGCCGCCGGAGGCGGCGGAGGGGGTCTACGCCTGCTGCCCCCACCCGGCGCACAGGATGTGCGCCACCCTCCCCGC
>JBIOWL010000429.1:0-2816 GCA_044868645.1 Aestuariivirga sp. | reverse complement strand
ACTTCATCAATCCGGAAAAATGCCGGGGCTTGTGGGTTTGCCGTCATCATATTTCGACAACCATTCGACGACTATCGGCCGGTAGCGCGTGAGCCCCTTGTAATCGATAAGCTCCGGCGGAAGATCGCGCAGTACCCTATGGAAGCGCCGCCCCCATTTGGGGATGGAGACCAGCTCTTCCATCTTAATGAGATAGCAGCGGATGACAAAGAGAATGGCATTGGAGCGTGGCAAGCGCCACAGCGATTGCAGCTCGCAGCGCAGATGCACCTTGTTGCCCACATTCTCCGGCGTCACCGAAGCACGGTCCGGCCCCCATTTGGGATAGTTCTCGGGCGAGGTATCAAGCCGCGGATTGATCGTCATGGTCCAGTTCAGCCGCCGCACCGGTTTTCCCTGCTGAAGATTGAGGAGAAACTTGAGCGCCCGTTCGAAGACGCCGATCTGATGGGCAAGCGGCACCGGCCCGTGCCATTCCATGAAATTCATCCCGAGATCAAAATCGAGCGACCAGTCGGCCTGCGTGGTGACAACGCCCGCATCCATCCACAACTGGTTGTCGCGCTGGTCGACGATGCAGATGTCGCCTTGCGTCTGCCGCATGATGTAATCCATGGGCTCATAAGGCAGCGTCGAGGTATCACCGAAGATGAACTTCTGATCGATGCCAAGCGGCTTGTTGATCCAGTGCCACTGCTCGCCATTCTTGGTGAGCGAGAACAGTTCCGGAAATCCTTCCGCCTGTTTCTCCATCAGAAGTTCAAGCGTATCCCATTGCGCCGCCATCATGTGCGGCAGGGCCTGCGCGCGCAGCGGATCTTCGCGCAGCACGATCTCCCGGTCCTTCATCTCCGCAACATAGTGCTCGTCCACATCGATCGGCGCCCTGTAGGCATGGCCTTCTGGGCCGGCCGGAACATGAGGCTCTATGTTGACCGCATACATGTATTTGTCTTCGTGGAAGGGGAAGGGAAAACGCCGGATCGCAACCGGCGAATTGCGGAACGTGAAGTCATCGCGGAAGCTTTCCGTATTGAACACGATGTTCATGGCATCCTCCTAGATGTCGAGCGTGATCGTCTCGCCCTTCAGGCGCGACACGCAGATCATGATCTTCTTGCCCGAGGCCTTGTCGGCAGGTTCCAGATAAATGTCATTGTGCAGTAACTCGCCCTTGCAGGAAACCACATTGGTTTCGCATTGCCCGCAGGCCCCGCCCCGGCACATGTACGGCGCATCAACGCCCGCGGCCTCGATGGCTTCAAGCATGGACTGGTGCTCGCCAACGGTGATGGTCTTGCCCGAGCGCTGCAGCACGGCTTCGAAGGGCTTTCCCGTGGGCGGCGCCAGGAAGCGCTCGAAATGCATGTTCTGCCGCGGCCAGCCCAATGCCTTGCCCTTGCCCAGTACAGCATCAATCATTCCGGCAGGGCCACAGACATACATGTGCGTGCCAAGCGGCTGCCGCGAAAGAATGTCCTCGACGGGAATGAAAAGGTTCTCGGCATCACAGTAGATCTTCACGCGGCTTCCGCCATAACGCTCGGCAAGCTGTTGCCAGTAGGCGCCATGGGCACGCGTCCGCACCGCGTAGTGAAGCTCAAAGCTCCGCCCCTCCTGCGCCATCTGCGCCATCATGGCGATGAACGGCGTGATGCCGATGCCGCCCGCAAAGAGCAGATGCTTCCGGCCACGATGATCGAAGGGAAAGAGATTGATGGGTTGCGTCACCGTCAGCCTGTCACCAACCTTGATATGGTCATGCAGGAAGTGCGATCCGCCGCGCGAATTCTCAACGCGCAGTACACTGATCTCGAAAGCTGACGTATCGCCTGGCCGCGACATCAGCGAGTAAGGGTTGCGGCGCAGGAGATTCCCGTCCTGCATGGCAACGACCACATGCGCGCCCCCGGAGAAAACCGGCATGGCGCCGCCATCCACGCGCTCCAGCCGGAAGCGCTTGACGCTGTCCGCCACCTGGGTGATTGCCGCCACGCGCACGGGCATTTCAGTGTTGATCGTCACGGGAAGCGAACCTCCGGCGGCGGCGCACTGCCCGGTTGCTCGGCATCGATGCATACGCCCTGGAAAGCGGCGAGCCGCCGCGAATAGTGATCGCGCACCAAGAGCGTCAGTCCGCAATGGCTGC
The DNA here is from genome assembly GCA_044868645.1 of Aestuariivirga sp. GTDB lineage: Bacteria > Pseudomonadota > Alphaproteobacteria > Rhizobiales > Aestuariivirgaceae > Aestuariivirga. Next base: position 667 of record JBIOWL010000429.1, on the reverse strand, counting down.
AGGTGAAAGGCTGCGTCGTTACATTGTCGGTGATGCCCTTGCAATGAACACACTGCACGCGCCGCGCCTCGCTGCCGCGATGCTCGGTAATGATCGAAGCAAAGTCGATGCCCTCTTCCAGCGCCACCTTCATGGCCTGGCCGATGAAACCTTCAGTGCCTGAAAGATAAAGCCTTGTTCCCATGCGGGCATTGATCAGGTTCTGCCGCAAACGGTTGAGCAAGACGGAAATCGTCGGTGCGCTCCAAAGAATATCGGCACCCAATGCGGAAAGCTCCTTGGCGTGAGCTTCACCTACATGGAGAATTTCCGATGTGGCGAGAAACCCTTTCCCCATCTTCTTCACCTGATCGAGCAGCGCCTGCACTCCTTCGCCCTCCAGCGCGAAGAGATGGCGCTGGGCATTTTCATCGATGGCGAAGCCCGTATAGACGGGCCTGCTCTTGATGCCCTGGACCAGCATCTAGCCGACTGCCATCCGTTTGGTCTTTTTCGGGTCGTCGAAGGAGATGGTGTGGGCAATGGCATTGGCCTTGAGACTCTTGCCGCGCACCTCAAGCTTTGTGCCCTGCTTGGCATAAGGCACATCCAGCCTGACAATGGCCATGCTTTTCTTCGTCAGCTTGGAATAGCTGGGGCAGGTGATGACGCCCACCTTCTTGCCGTC
>JBIOWL010000428.1:0-6910 GCA_044868645.1 Aestuariivirga sp. | reverse complement strand
ACGGGGATCATGAGCGCTTCGCGCAGACCTATTTCTCGGCCTACAAGGGCATGTATTTCACCGGCGACGGCTGCCGCCGCGACGAGGACGGCTATTATTGGATCACCGGCCGCGTCGATGACGTCCTCAACGTATCGGGGCACCGGCTTGGCACGGCGGAAGTGGAATCGGCGCTCGTTTCCCATACCAAGGTCTCCGAAGCCGCCGTTGTCGGCTATCCGCACGACATCAAGGGCCAGGGCATCTACTGCTACGTGACCCTGATGGTGGGCGAGAAGGGCGACGATGAGTTGCGCCAGGAACTGGTGAACCATGTGAGGAAGGAAATCGGCCCTCTGGCGACGCCCGACAAGATCCAATTCTCGCCAGGCCTTCCCAAGACCCGCTCCGGCAAGATCATGCGCCGCATCCTGCGCAAGATCGCTGAGGATGATTTTGGCTCTCTGGGCGACACCTCGACGCTTGCCGATCCAACGGTTGTCGACGACCTTGTCGCCAATCGCCAGAACCGGCGCGCATAGCTGCGGCTCTTGCATCTCGGCGGACCTCTCTTTTTCTCATAGCGACATGAGATGAGTGAGGGGCCCGCCGTCTCATTGTTGACGACTTTATAGCGTTGGATACTGGCTAGTATCGCAAACTTGAGAACCGCGGCTGGGTGGCATGGCGCAATTCTGAGGAGGTTGCGATGTGTGACTATTCCCTTGAAGTCTACGGCTCACGGCCGGCCCGCGAGGGCGAGCGCTATGTGACAACGCGCTTTCCCAGCGGCACCATCGGGCTCGCTGCCCCAAATCATCCCGGCACCGCAATCTGCCTGGCCTGCGACACGCAACTGGTCATCGACGGAATTCCCGATGATCTGCGCCGCAGCCATGGCCTGAGGGCGGAGGAGCAGGCGATGTTCGTGAGACTCGACACCGGCAGCTATCGCGACGGCGTGCGTTTTGCCAATGGCGCCGAAGTATCGCTGCAGCGCTTTCAGCCCGGCGTCGGCGTGACCGTCCGGCAACTGCTCGAGAATCTCAAAGCCATTGAGATCAAGCAGGGCGTGAGCCTCGGCGTCTGAGGGATGCGGGGAGCAAGCGCAACTCCGCTTAGTTCCCTAGCCCGAAGAGTGGCCGACGACCTGATCGCCAACCGGCAAAGCAGGAAGAGCTAGGCAGCCTCTCGGCGCAGTGGTTGGCACATGCAGTGCACGCCGCCGCCCGCCTGGACGAACATGCTCATCTCCGGGTCATAGACCTGGAAACCGGCCGCACGCATCTTAGCGTTGAGACCCTTGGCGCCTGCTGTTGAAAGCACCCGGTCCTTGCCGAGCGCCACCACATTGCAGCCAAGTGCCATGGTTTCCTTGAAACTCGCTGGAATGATCTCGATCTTCTTTGACTTCAGCCAGGCGACAATGTCGTCTTCCGTTGTTTCAAGACAAACAGCGGCACAATGTTCATTGAGCATACAAACCATCAGGTCGATGTGCACATAGAACTGGTCGATGGGCGCGAATTTGATTTCCCAGCCCTCTTTCACGAACCACTGGGCAATTTGCCGCGCCGCCACTTCCTCTGAACGGTGGTCGGTGTAACCAACAAGCGCTACGCCCGGCTTGATGATGTTGAAATCGCCGCCTTCGAAATTCCCGGCGCTCACCATGTCATAGATTGGAATATTGTGATCGAGATAAAAGCGCAGCACCGCCGCATATTCGCCGCGCCGCCGCGGATTAGCCAGTTGGCAGATCACCGCGCCATAGGGCGACATGAAGGACGAATCCCGTGCGTAGACCTGGTAGGGATTGCTCATGTCTACGGGCAGGAAATGGGTGGTGACGCCGGCCTGCGTATAGGCGTCGACCATTTCCCGGTGCTGGCGCATGGCAAGCTGCTGGTCGAATTTGTAGCCCTTGCGCAAGGTATCGCGCACCAAAGACGAATAGGCGGCATTCTCCAAACCCATCCAGCGGAAACTTTCAGCCGGTCCCAGCAGCACATCCTTGAGAGGGCCGGTCTCCGATTTGAGATACCACTCCGTCAACACAGGCGTGCCACCGCCTTCAACGCGTGCCCGCAAAGGAACTGCCTTGCTCATTAATTTAACCCCTACTGTCATACTTCGGCAGTAGGCCAGAACTAGACAGCCATTGCAATTCCCGAAAGAGTGCGGCGTGGACAGGATTGAGCACCGCTTCAAGGCCAAGCTTTGGGTCTACCAGGGCAAAGGGGCGTGGCACTTTGTAACCTTGCCCAAGCAAGCGGCGGATGAAATCCGCTTCCACAATCCTCTGGCCAGGGGGTTCATGCCGATTGCCTGCGAAGCAACCATCGGCAAGACCAGATGGAAGACCTCGGTATTTCCGGATTCAAAATCAGGGTCTTACGTGCTGGCCGTCAAGGCGGATGTACGCAAGGCCGAGAAGATCAGGGCAGGCGATGCTGTTCATGTCGCAATTGTAATGAAATCCGCTCTCTGAACTATTTGCCCCGCCGCAATTTTGTCATGGGCAAAGGGCACACGGCCTGTCAGAACACGGCCATGATTTTCCGCTTCGCCATAGTCGCGCTATTCGCACTCTGCGTGCTTGCCGAACCGCAGCCGGCAGCTGCGCAAGCATTGACGGTTTCGAATGCCCAAATCGAGTGGAAGGTCGTCAACCGTTTCCGCCTCTTCCACAACGCCGAAACCTTTCAGGCCCATGAACGGGCTTGGCGGCAATATCGTCTCCATGTCGATAAACAGGCCATCAGCGAAGAGGAAAAGGCGAGGCTTCTCGCGACAACTTCCGTTATCGGCAGCGAGCATGTGCTGAACGACCGCTACATTCCCTTCACCCGCATTCTGCGCCGCAACTACGAACCTATGGGCTGGGCCTCAAATCAGATTGACGACATCTGCTGGGATACCAAGAGAAGCAGCCACAGCGCTTGTGATGGCGTCGAGAGCTATGTCGTGCCGCGCTTCCACGAGATTGAACTCAAGCTCCGCCTGTTGAAGCCGAATGCGCTCATCACCGAATACAATTGCCAGTGGCGCGTGGGAGAAGGCCAACCCATTCTGGCGCCCTGCGACGGGCCCGTCACCACCTTCGTGCCCTATCCGCAGGGAGCATCGGTCTCCGTGGCGGTTGACGGCGAACAGGGCATCTCCACCCAAATTGCCGTGAAGGACCTGCTGATTGTCGGGCTTGGCGACAGTTTCGCCTCGGGTGAAGGCAATCCTGACGTTCCCGTGGAGTTCACGGCTGATCGGCGCTACAAAAATCTCTACCCCCGCCGGGCGCGTGATGACGGCACCGGCGAGGCTCAATGGCTGGATGAAACCTGTCATCGCTCGCTTTATGGCCATCAATTGCGCGCCGCCCTGCAGATCGGAATCGAGAACCCACAAACTGCGGTGACATTCCTCGGTTATTCCTGTTCGGGCGCCGCCATCGACGAAGGCCTGCTCGGCCCGCAGGAATATGTCTACTATGTCAGCACCATGGGCGAGGGCGGAGGACCGCCGCAGGTGAAGCCGGTCTACGGTTCGAAAAAGGACACGCAGCTGCGCTGGCTCTTGAGCGAGCTCTGCGCTGTCAAGCCGGAGCGCGATGACGGGCTATGGACCTGCCCGGACAATCAGTACCGCAGGAACGTGGACTTTCTGCTCCTCTCCGTTGGCGGCAATGACATCGGCTTCACCCAGCTTGTGACCTGGGCCACGCTGCGCGACAACACCACAACCAAGATTGCCAAGTTCTTTGGCGCAACTGTCTCGCCGAAGGAGTTTGCGTCAAACATGAAGGACAATCTCCCTGAGGCCTATGCCCGCTTGGCAAGGGCCATCGAAAAGGCGGTTCCCATGCGCGCCGAGGGCGGTATCTATGATCCGTCACGCGTGGTTCTCACCGCCTACCCCGACATTCTTGAGGACGAGACGGGTTCCGTTTGCGCGGCGGGCGATGAGGAAGGTGAAGATGAGGAAAGTTACGCCGCCAACCTATCGCTTGACCTTTGGCAGGGCTGGCTTGTGGCACGCAAGGAAAAGCTCGAGAGGGCGCATGAACAGCTTGCCGCGCTGCATGAGCGCATGGGCGAACTGGCCGGTGACCATGGCTGGACCTTTGCTGCGCGCGCCTATGGCGACAAGCCTTTCCGCGGCCATGGTTTCTGCGCAAGATCGCTCAAGGTGGAGAATGATCCGGCGGAACAGCTTTCCATTCCCTGTTGGCGCAAGCCGGGCGGAAAATGCGAGTCGAATTGGAGCGGCAAGGAGGGTGTATGGCAGCCCTTCGATCCGAGCACGGAGAATTTCCCTTACGCCTTGCGGCAGCGCTGGGTGAGAACCTTCAATGACGCATATATGACGATCAACAAAAAGGTGTTGAACCGCAGCGGCCAGATTGACGATGCCGGCTCATCAGCAGTCTTTTCGGAGACAATAGGCGCAATGCATCCGACTGCCGAGGGCCACGCCGCCATGGCTGACGCCATCCTGATCGACCTGAGGCCCGCCGTTGCTGCCGCGCTCGGTGATGGCGCGAACTAACGCTTTTTCTTTTTCGTGATGTCTGTTGCCGGATCGAGCAGCCGGTGCAGATGCACGATGAAATAGCGCATCTGGGCATTGTCTATGGTCTCGCGCGCCTTGCCGAGCCAAGCCTGGTGGGCGGAAGCATAGTCGGGGAAGAAGCCCACCACATCGAGCCGCGCCAGATTCTTGAAGGTGACCTTGGTCACATCATCGAGTTCGCCGCCGAACACAAGGTGGAGCAGCTGTTGTTTCTTTGTTTCTTTCTTCGCCATCAATGGTGCCTCACCAGATCAACAAGCGCGCCATGCCATTGTGGTCCGGCGGCAACGACGCCCGGTTGCCACGCTTGCCTGCGATTGTAAACGATGTTGTCGCCATGGCCCGTGCTGACGGTGCCTCCTGCTTCCGTGAGGATCAGATGGCCCGCTGCAATGTCCCAGTCATTCTTTTCACCCAGCGTGATGGCGCCTGCCAGATGGCCTTCGGCAATGGCGGCAAAGCGCAACAGCAATGGCAGATGGCTGCCGGACTGAAATTGGAACCCCGCTTCACCCAGGGGCCCTGCAAATGACCGAGGTGCAATGACGGAGGCGGAAGACGATGAGCCGAGCCTCAGCCGATCGTCATTCAGGAATGCGCCTTCGCTCTTGATGGCATGAAACATCTTGTCCTGGCTGGGCAGCAATAATGCAGATAGCTGTACCTCCCCGCCTTCGATCAGAGCAGCGCCGATACCCCAGCCGTTCTCACCGGCCAGATAGAGCCTGGTGCCGTCGATGGGATCGGCGATCCAGAACCGCCTGCGCTGCAGCCGCGAGCCGTCATCCGGTGTTTCTTCGGAAAGCCAGCCGTCATCGGGGTGTGCCTCTGTAATGGTGGTTCTGAGAAATTCATCGACCACGATATCAGTTTCCGTAACGGTAGTGCCATCAGGCTTGTGCCAGCTTTTGGGATGCTTTTGGAATTTCTCCATTGCGATCTTGCCCGCCTCTTTAATCACAGAGAGCAGGAGCTTGAGATCGCTTGCTTCACCGCCCGGCAATGGTCATCTCGCCGAGGAAGCAGGAGGGGGCATTGACCGCACCCCTGAAAAGCAGGTCATTGGCGGGCTCGAGGCCAGCATACATGTCGCGCAGGTTCCCGGCGATCGTCACTTCACTGACGGGATAGGCAATCTCGCCATTCTCGATCCAGAAGCCGGAGCAGCCGCGGCTGTAATCACCCGTCACCATATTGACGGAGGAGCCAATGAATTCGGTGACAAGCAGCCCGCGCTTGAAGTCCTTCATCATCTCTTCCGGGCTGCGAGTGCCTATCTCCATATGCACATTGGATGTCGACGGCGAAGGAGGCGAGGCGAGGCCGCGTGCACCATGACCCGTTGGCTGCAGTTTCAGTTGCCGCGCCGAACGCAGGTCGAGAATCCAGGTGGTGAGCACGCCCTTGTCGATGATGTTCATGCGCTTCGTCGGCAGGCCCTCGCCATCGGAGGGCCGTGAAGCAAGCCCGCGCAGGCGATGCGGATCATCGACAATGGTGACGCCCGGGCCGAACAGGGTCTTGCCGAGATCATTCTTGAGGAAGCTTGTGCCGCGGGCAATCGCGCTGCCATTGATGGCACCGAGCAGATGCCCGATGAGACTTGCCGCAATGCGCCGGTCAAACAGGATCGGCGCAGTCTGCGAGGAAATCTTGCGCGGGTTGAGACGCGCCACCGTCCGTTCACCTGCCGTCCTTCCGATTTTTTCCGCGCTCTCGAGATCTTCGAAGTGAACGGCGCCATGCCCATCGCCATCACGTTCCATGGCCGTGCCTTCTCCGGCGACGACCGATGTACTGATGCCGAAGCTCGTGCGCTGGGACTTGCGCGAGAATCCGTTTGAAGCAACGACAGCCGCATCGCGCCAGCTCGTTCCTGCCGATGCGCCATTGCTGCGCGTCACGCCCTTGATGGCGAGAGCCGTGTCTTCGGCGCGGCGGGCCAGCGCCTGTAACTCCGCACTTGAGAGTTCGCGTAAAGAAACAAGATCAAGATCAGGAAATGATTCAGCTAATTGATTGGGCTCTGCGAGGCCTGCAAAGGGATCGGGTGGTGCCAATTTCGCCATGGCGATGGCGCGGTCCACGAGTCTTTGCAAACCTTCGCGCGAAAGAACGCTGCCGCTGATAAGGCCAGCCGACTGACCGACAAAGACCCGCAAACCAACGTCCTGCGATTCCGAGCGTTCGACATTTTCGATTGTGCCATGGCGCAGCGTCACTTCTTCACTCTTCGAAGAAATGGCCATGGCATCGGCGGACGTGGCGCCGGATTTGAGGGCGAGGTTGACGATGTCGGAGGCAACGGAAAGAAGATCGATGGTCATGCAATAAAACTGTCGAGGATAAGTCCTGAGAGGAA
>JBIOWL010000427.1:0-2916 GCA_044868645.1 Aestuariivirga sp. | reverse complement strand
CGCACAATGGAATCGAGTCTCGGCTACTACATCAATCCGCTTCTGAATGTGGTGGCGGGCTATCTCTTCCTTGGCGAGCGCTTTAACCGTTTTCAGCTGGTGGCAATCGCTTTGGCAGTGGTCGCCGTCATCATCCAGACCCTGGGCACCGGCGTCTTCCCCTGGCTGGGGCTGATGCTGGGCGGCTCCTTCTGTCTCTATGGGCTACTTCGCAAAATGATCCATGTCGGCCCCACGCAAGGCTTCATGGTAGAAGTGATGCTCGCTGCCCTGCCGCTCCTTGCCTATGAATATTACTTGTTCAACCAGGGAACGGCGCTCTTCGGTTCAACGCCCTTCAACACGCTGATGCTCATGGGCTGCGGCCTCATGACAACGGGCGCGCTCGTCTTCTTCACCGCTTCGTTGAAGCGCATCCGTTATTCGACCGCGGGCCTCCTGCAATATATCTCGCCGTCGCTCGTATTCCTTACAGCTGTCTTCATGTTTGGCGAGCCCACCGGCTTCTGGAAAATCCTGTCTTTCGCGCTCATCTGGATTGCTCTCGCCATCTACTCCTATTCGACGATCCGCGTGGAACGCGAGCGGCGTCGCGCGGTGGATGACGAAAGCCTCGTTCCCGCCGAATAACTACATCCGGTCCTTGATCACATCGACAGGCGCCACATCGCGCGTCTTCTCGCGCCGCGTCAGATAGGCAGAGATCACGGCGTCAGCGCCTTCCGCTACATCAAGCGCCACTTCGAATTCCCTGCGGATGAATCCTTCCTCGCGCATATGGGCGATGAGTTCCAAAAGCCCGTCCCAGAATCCTGTGGCGTTGCACAGGATCATGGGCCGTGCATGCTGCTTGAGTTGCGCCCAGGTGAGGATTTCGGCCAACTCCTCCAGTGTGCCAAGCCCGCCGGGCAGCGCCACAAAACCCGTGGCGCGCTCAAACATCGCCATCTTGCGTTCATGCATGTTGCGCGTGACAATCAGTTCATGGGCCTCATCCAGCACGCGTTCCTTGCTGACGAGGAATTCCGGGATGACGCCGGTCACATGCCCGCCACCTGCCAAGACGGCGCGTGCTAGCTCGCCCATGAGGCCTATGCTGCCACCGCCATAGACAAGCCCGATGCCGGCCCTTGCCATGGCCCTGCCAAGGGCCCGCGCGGTGCCGGTATAGGCGGGGTCCCGGCCATCGGATGAACCGCAGTAAACACACAATCTGTGCTCGGGTGGCTTCATTGTTCTTCCTTCGAATCTTTGCATTCGTCCGTCTTAAACTCTATTAAGCACGGTAAGAGTGTCTATCTAGGCATAAGATTGACGCCCCCAACGTCGGGGCGAGAGGCGGATAGTTTCATGATGAACAGGAACCAGTGGATCGCTTTTTCAGGCATAGCCATGGCGGCGCTCGCTGTCTTGGGTGGCCTTTTTTATTATAAGGAACAAAACAAGCCTCAGCCGCAAGCCACGATACAGGCCACGCCTCCTGTTACGCCACAGGCTGAGGCCCCAGCTCAACCCCAGACCAGCGAGACACCGGCCGCACCGAAGGTGGAAGAGCAGATAGCCCAACCTCAGCAGCCCGAAACTGAGGTCGCCGTCGCTGCGCCGCCCAAGACCCCGGAAATGGCGGCCCCCACCGTTGAGCCAGAGCAGACTGTGCCTCCCAAGGAAATCCTTCCCGCCTTTGACACGGTGCGCGTGGAAAAGACCGGCGATGCCGTGATCGCCGGTAGAGCCGCACCCGGTGCCCATGTTGCCGTGAAATTCAACGGCGAAGTCGTGGGCACTGCTACCGCCAATGCCGATGGCGCCTTTGCCATCGTGCCGGACAAGCCGCTCGCCAGGGGAACCGGCATGCTGACCCTTGAAATGACCAAGGATGGCAAGACCACCCAGTCCGAAGGCAGCGTCGTGGTGGCGGTGAAGGAAAATGCCCCGGCGCTGGTGGCGAAGGTTGAACCTTCCGCACCTACCAAAGTGACGCAGGTGCCTGCGCCCGCCGAAGGTGCGCCTCCTGATGAAGTTCAGCTCAATGTCGTTGAATATGATTCCGCGGGCAACATCGTCTTCTCTGGCCGCGCCAAGCCTGGTTCCACAGTGCGCTTCTATATAGATAATGTCCTTGCGGGCGAGGCCGCGGCCGGCGGTGAGGGCGAATGGCAATACACAGGTGGCGCCACCGTTGCGCCTGGCGAACATGTGTTGCGCGCCGACCAGCTGGATGTGGGCGGCAAGGTCACCAGCCGCATCGAACTTCCTTTCTTCCGCGAGAAGGAAGAGGTGGCCGTTGCCGCTCAGGCGCAGCCTGCACAGCCTCTGGCAAATTCAGCCGAAGCACCGCAGAAGCCTGGAACCAAGATGGCCGCTGCCGAGATTATCGTGCCGGAACGCATCGTCATCCAACCTGGTCACAATCTCTGGCGGCTTTCCCGCCAAATTTACGGCAAGGGCAGGCTCTATACCGTGATCTATGAAGCCAACCGCGACCAGTTGCGCAATCCGAACCGCATCTATCCCGGTCAGATCCTCGCCGCGCCGAACGTCAAGGCAAACTGAGTGCGGTCACTGACGGCTACGGCGCGCGCTGGACAAAAGACCGAGCGCGGCCAGTGGGAAACCATGCGGGGCCTCACACCTTACATGTGGCCGCGAGGCCGCATGGACCTGAAGCTCCGCGTGGTGGTGGCGCTCCTGCTGCTCATCCTCTCGAAGGTCGTGACTGTCGCCACACCCTATGCCTTCAAATACGCCACCAACGCGCTCGCGCCGCTCGACAATCCGGCGGCCATTGCCGTCACGGTGGCGCTCACCATGGTGTTGGCTTACGGCACGGGCCGCATCATCATGGTGGTCTTCGCGCAACTGCGTGATGCCATCTTCGCCAAGGTCGGCCAGCGTGCCGTGCGCCAGCTGGCAACA
>JBIOWL010000426.1:0-2557 GCA_044868645.1 Aestuariivirga sp. | reverse complement strand
CGGCGCATTGCGCTCCGACTTATCGAGGGATTCCGAAGACTCACTGATTGTCGATGTCAACGGCTTCGAGGGACCGTTGGACTTGCTTCTCGATCTGGCACGCCAGCACAAGATCGACCTGTCGCGTATTTCCATTCTGTCCCTTGTCGACCAGTATCTGGCCTTCATCGAGAAGGCGCGCAGCATGCGCCTCGAAATTGCGGCAGATTATCTCGTCGTCGCCGCCTGGCTCGCATATCTGAAATCCAGGCTCCTCATCCCCTCCGCGCCGAAGGAGGGCGGGGATTCCGCCGATGACATGGCCCAGCGACTGGCTTTCAGGCTGCAGCGCCTGCAGGCCATGCGTGATGCCGCCGGAAATTTGTTGAACGGACCTCAGCTGGGGCGTGACGTATTTGAGCGCGGCGCGCCCGAGCCGCTGGTGATCGAGACGCAGAAGGAATATGCCGACACGCTGCTCGATCTTCTGAAGGCTTATGCGGAGCGGCGCACCCGCAAGATGGTGCGCCAGAGCTATACGGTGAAGCGGCAGCCCGTATGGTCCATCAAGGAAGCGCGCGAAAAGCTTGAAAAGCTCTTGGGCGCCATGGATGATTGGGGTACCTTTGACCGTTGGCTGACCCACTATCTGGCATCGCCCGATCTTGTCAGGTCGGTCCGGGCTTCGAGTTTCACCGCAAGCCTTGAGCTTGCCCGTGAAGGCGTTATTGAGCTGCGTCAGGACGAAGCGTTCAAACCACTCTATTTGAGGCGCCGCCCGGCGGCATGAACAAACGGATTGCCACTGACATGATTCCAAGAGTTGCAGATCGCCTGGAAGCAGACGACAATGATTTCGAGGCAGCGATGAGCGGCGAGAAAGAAAATGAATCCGAGGGCGCGGTTGTGTCCATGCATCCGCGCGCCGAGCGGGCTCAACATCTGCGCATTCTCGAGGCCATGCTCTTTGCGGCAACGGAACCATTGAGCATCGAGAAGCTCAGCGAGTTTCTGCCGGAGGGTGCTGATTGCGCCGGCCTGCTTGCCGACCTTGAGGAAAATTACGCCAACAGGGGCGTGAATATTAAGCGTATCAACGGCAAATACATGCTGCGCACGGCGCCCGACATCGCTTTTGTGCTCCGCCGCGAACAGGTGCAACAGAAGCGGCTCACCAAGGCCGGCTTGGAAACCCTTGCCATCATTGCTTATCACCAGCCCGTCACGCGGGCGGAGATTGAAGACATCCGCGGTGTAGCGATTTCCAAGGGAACGCTCGACATCTTGCTGGAAATCGGCTGGGTGAAAATGCGTGGCCGCCGCAAAACGCCAGGTCGCCCCGTGACCTATGGAACCACTGAAGCCTTCATGCGCCAGTTTGGCCTCGATGAAATCACTGATCTTCCAGGATTGCAGGAATTGAAAGCCGCCGGCCTCCTCGATTCACAACTGCCACCGGGCTTTGACCTGCCAATGCCCCGCATCTCCGATGAACTCACGGCAGATGAAGACCCGCTCGATGGCACGGAAGCAGAACCGCCCCTCGAAATGCATGTCGATGAGCAAGAAACAGACTCCAACAGTGACGAAAACGAGTCTGGCGGGCGATAACCTTAGGGATTTACCCTAATCCTTCAGCCTGATCGATAAAACTTTAGTATTTACCATAGCTTACACTGGATTCAAATGGCTTTGTTCCGGTAGTCTCCGGGGCAATTCCAGGCGCGTCCGGTGATGCAACACACCTCTTTCCGGACCCCTTGAAGGAAGGGCGGCCAACCTTCCAGAGCGGATCAGCCGTCCAGCACAGAATAATGGAGCATGGCTCCAGAAAAGACCCACGGGTTCAGGCCCGCCGCATCTCCTGATCCTTGGGTCCGCCGGTCCGGACGCGAATCGAGTGGCCTCCTCGTTTGCACAAGTCCGGACCGGCACCTTTTCGAAGACAAAAAAAGACGCCGCTTGCGCGGCGTTTTTTCGTCTCCGGATGGCTGAAACCTACTTGATCTTGGTTTCCTTGAATTCCACGTGCTTGCGCGCGACCGGATCATACTTCTTCATGGAAATCTTGTCGGTCTTCGTGCGCGAGTTCTTCTTTGTCACGTAGTAATAGCCCGTATCTGCAGATGACTGCAGCTTGATCTTGATGACTGTGCCTTTGGCCATGGGTAGCTCCAAATTATCTGTTGGCGGCGATAGACCCCATTGCCCCCGGAAAGTCAAGTTTCACGGGGTTGGCCTTCGCTTTCCGGCTCGGTGCCGAATCCATGCATCCTGAAGGCCCATTGCAGGCCGATGGTGACCCCCTTGACGCGGGGCAACAGCCACAGGACCAGAATAAGGGTCAGCGGCAGCCAGATGGCAAAATGCAGCCACAAGGGCGGAGCCCACAGTTTTTCTGTCACCAGCAGCAGGGGAACGACGATATGCCCCGCTATGAAGATGGCGAAATAGGGCGGGGCATCATCCGCTCTTTGGTGCTGGAAATTGAGGCCGCAATTGCTGCAGTGAGGTTCGACCGTGATGTAGCCGGAAAAAAGCTTGCCCTTGCCACAGGAAGGGCATTTGCATCGCAACC
>JBIOWL010000425.1:0-4772 GCA_044868645.1 Aestuariivirga sp. | reverse complement strand
GTAGAAGCCATGTCGCAACAGGCGGCAGCCATTCTGGGATTGGAGTCCGGACGACTTGCGGCAGGTGCACCGGCGGATTTCGCGGTGATTGATCTCAACAAAAGCTGGAAGGTGGAGAACTCTACCTTGCGCTCGCGCTCCAAGAACTCTCCCTTCGAACACCGCACGCTGGAGGGTCGTACTGTGGAAACCGTCGTTGCGGGACGCACGGTTTTTGCCTACGCTTCCTGAATGAGCTGGGTGTGGTTTGCCATTGTCGGTTATCTGTGCGGAAGCATTCCGTTCGGTTTGCTGCTCACGCGCATGGCCGGGCTGGGCGATGTGAGGGAAATCGGTTCCGGCAATATCGGCGCCACAAATGTGCTGCGCACCGGCAACAAGAAGATCGCCGCACTGACGCTGCTCTGTGATGCGCTGAAAGGCTTGCTGCCAGTGCTAGCGGCGACCTATGTCGACACGCCTTATTCCGCTACGGCAGCAGGGCTTGGCGCACTCGTCGGCCACATCTTTCCAGTATGGCTCAAGTTCAAGGGTGGAAAGGGCGTTGCGACAGGACTTGGCGTTCTGTTCGGCTGGAACTGGATGCTCGGCCTTGTGTTCTGTGCCGTGTGGTTGTTGATGTTCCTGTTCAAGAGGATTTCCTCACTTTCAGCGCTCACGGCCCTCGTGTTTACAGGAGCAGCGACATTTGGACTTGCAGCATGGCGCGGCGAGAGCGGCATCCCTGTCCTGTTCTGGCCAGTGCTGGTGCTTGCAGTCGTGGTTTTCATCACGCACCGCGCCAACATCCAGCGGCTGCTCAAGGGTGAGGAGCCAAAGTCCTCGTTCAGTAAAACGGCGTGAGCATGGCGCAGACGCTCAGCGATGACGAGCGGCTGGACTGGCTGCAATTGTCACGCACCGAGGGTATCGGCCCCATTACTTTTCACAGATTGCGGGAACGCTATGGAGGTGCTGCGGCCGCCTTGGCGGCGTTGCCGGAACTTTCAGCGCGCGGCGGCCGGAGATCGGCACCTAAAATTCCTGGGCGCGCTGCCATCTCGGAGGAATTGGAGCGCGCTGCTGAGTTGGGCGTGCAGTACATCGCCTTTGGCGAAGCGGAGTATCCAGCTTTCCTCGCACAAATCCCCGATGCACCTCCCCTCCTTTGCGTGGCAGGAAGAACAGAGCTTTTGTCCCTTGATGCCGTGGCAATTGTGGGTTCTCGCAACGCCTCGGCGCTGGGCCGCAAGTTCGCGCGCTTGTTGGCGGGGCAATTGGGAAGGGCAGGCTATCTGGTGGTGTCGGGCTTGGCGCGCGGCATCGATACGGCCGCTCATGAAGCAGCACTCACAAGCCAGACTGTGGCCGTGGTGGCCGGTGGCATTGATCATTTTTACCCGCCGGAAAACGAAGAGCTGCAAAAGCAGATTGCCAAGGAACATGTGCTCATCAGCGAAATGCCCATGGGCACCATCCCTAAGGCCGAGCATTTCCCCCGGCGCAATCGCATCATTTCCGGGCTGTCGCGCGCAGTCATTGTGGTGGAGGCCGCGCTGCGGTCGGGCTCCCTTATCACGGCACGGATGGCGGCGGAACAAGGACGCGATGTTTTTGCGGTGCCGGGCTCACCACTCGATCCACGCTGTGAAGGGGCCAACCGGCTGATCAGGGATGGCGCGAGCCTACTCATGTCTGTTGACGATGTATTGGAAGCGCTTCGAGAGCCGGGACGGATACAGCGGATGACGCTGCGTGAACCAGAACAAAACCATCCTTCAACGGATGAGCTATCGGATAAGGAGCGTGATCATCTGCTGGGCCTGCTCTCCCATGCGCCGATCCATGTGGATGATCTGGCGCGCGAGGCGAGACTTTCCCCCGATGTGCTGGCGGCTTGTCTGCTGGAACTGGAAGTCGCTGGCCGGATCAATAGAAGCGCCGGTGGGGCCGTGCAGCTTGCTCCTGCCTAATCCACCTCGTCTTCCTCGATGATCCAAGGTTCCTTAGTGGATTCCTTCTTCCATTGCTGAAAAACAGAGGTGGCAAGGATAGCGTCCACATAGGTGCGTGAAGCACGCGAGACAGGAATGGCAAATGTGTCGATGCGCGCGGCCACGGGTGAGAACATGGCATCGGCGGCGGTGAACTTGCCGAAGAGGAAGGGCCCACCCTTGGCATAAGTCTTGCGGCATTGGGCCCAAATGGCCTCGATGCGAGCCACGTCCTTGGCCACCGCTTCTGAAATGCCGCCAGGCGGGAGTTTCCTTGGACGGCGCAAGTTCATAGGGCAGGCGTTACGCAGCGCCTGGAAGCTGGAGTGCATTTCCGCCGATATGGAACGGGCGAGTGCCCGCGCCTTCTTGTTTTTTGGCCAGATATTTTTCGCAGGCCATGTTTCGGCGGCGTATTCGATGATGGCCAAGGTGTCCCATATGGTCTGGCCGTTGTGGACCAACACTGGCACCTTTCCTGCCGCCTTATACTTCGCCAATGCGGGGGCATAGGATGGCACGAACATGCGGACCATCTTTTCTTCGAAAGGGATGCCAGCCATGGCGAGCGCCATATGCGCCCTTAGCGACCATGAGGAATAGTTGCGGTTCCCGACAATGAGCAGTGGTTTTGCCATAATTTTCTCCGTGGGACCGATCACTTACATGGATTTTGGCAGGTATTTCCACACCAGAAGCGCCATGAACAGCATCAATCCGCTCAGCACAATGAATACAAAGCCCGTTGGGAAGAAAAGAAGCAGTCCTATGAAGATGAAGCCCGGCACGAGGTCAGAGCACTCGATGTAGGTGCGGTAAACGCTGGTCATTTCACGGCGCTGGCGAGGTTTCACGGCGCGCAGGAAGGGAATACCACCTACGCCATCAAGGCCTGTCGAGAAGAACGATGCCAGCAGAAGTGCAGAGGCGGCAATGACGATGCGTGTTTCTCCGAAGAGCCCGGCGGCAATACAAAGCAACGCCATGGCGGAGAAGCAGAGCGCAACGACCCAGCGCACGCCCTTAAACGCTGCCAAACGTCCAAAGAGCAACGAGGCTGGGAGCGCCACCTGGCTTGCAGAGAGCAGCAGGCCAGCGGTCGTTTTGGAAAGGCCGCCTTCCACAAAGAACAACGGGCTGTAGATGAACATGCCCGACCAGAAGCAGGAGCGCGCAAAGGCAATAGACCATGCCAGGCGCAGCCGTGGCTGGGTGATGAAGGCGACGGCATTCGAAAGCGGGTTGAAGCCGCTGAGATTGCCCGGCGGCAGCGTGGCCGGATCCACCAGCCGCGCAATCCAGAAACCTGCCAGCAGGACCAGTCCTACGCCCAGCACTGTCATCTGCGCCCACATTGGGCCGTAGTGTGTGAAAACCCAGGCGCCCGCCCCCGGCCCGATAGTCCAGGAAACGGTTGAAAAAGCAAGGCGCAGCGGCTCGCTCCAGGTGAGGTCAGTGCGGGGAATATGGTCCATGATGTAGAGCGAGAGCGTGACGCTCATCACAGCAGCGCCGAGCCCGCGCAGATAGGCGCCGCCGACCTGACCGCCAATGGTGTGGCTGGCAAAAAGCAGTGCCGCAATCATCACAAGGCCGATGCCCAGTGTATAGACCCAACGGCGGCGAACCCCACGCAGCATTAATGGCAGCAGCAGCGTTGTCACCAAAACCATCAGGGACACGGACGTCGCAACGATGCTGACGCGCTGGCTATTACCGAGGAGCTCGTATGCCTGGAGGGGGATCACCGTCACATTCATGGAACGCAAAAGGCTCTCGCCAGCAAAGATTGCTGCCAGGGTCTTGGCGCCAGCTTTCTCAGCCGGAACAGGGATCTCGAGGGAACGGTCGGTAGGCATGTGTCGAGGCTTGCCACCTAGCATGGCAATTGTGACTCTTGCCCCACGGAAGCGGCTCAGCAGACCCATTTCCGGCGCATGGCTTGCCTTTCCGGTGGGGGACCTTATGCAGGCAGGCATGGAACAGGCCAACCAAGCAACGGAGAAATACAAAGTCGCCCTGCTCTCGCTGCTCGCGAGTTCGGGTCTCGCCCTCGTCAAATTTGCCGCCGCGCTGTTTTCCGGCTCCCTGGCGCTCCTTTCGGAGGCTTTTCACAGCCTCCTCGATTGCGGGGCCACGGCACTTACCTTGTTTGCTGTCCGCGTTTCCGAGAAACCCGCTGACAAGGAACACCCTTTCGGCCATGCAAAGGTGGAAAGCGTAGCAGCCCTCGTCGAAACGGGGCTTTTGTTCGCGGTTTGCGCTTGGGTGGCCTATGAAGCCGTTACCCGGCTGATCTGGGGCGGGCATGAAGTGACGTTAAGCTGGTGGCTCTTTGCAATACTCGCTGCCTCGATCGTCATCGACTTCAATCGCTCGCGCGCCTTGGGCCGCGTGGCGCAAGAAACCTCAAGCGATGCGCTTGCTGCAGACGCGTTGCATTTCACGGCGGATATGTGGAGTTCGGGGGCTGTGATCGCGGGCCTCGCATTAGTGGCGCTCGGATTTGAGTGGGGAGATTCAGCGGCGGCTTTGATCGTTTCAGGTTTCATCGCCCGTGCGGCCTATGCCCTTGGTACAAGAACGCTCAACACCCTTTTGGATGCCGCGCCCGAAGGAATAGAGGCGCTGATCGAAGATGCAGCGGAGCAGACTGATGGCGTGCTGAGCATCAATCGGCTGCGCTCAAGGCCAGCGGGTTCAACTGTTTTTGTGGACTTGGCCGTCGATATTCCGCGCACCCTTCCAGCCCCTGCCCAGGAGAAACTGCGCGAGGCGCTGACTGTGCGCATACGCAGC
>JBIOWL010000424.1:0-10444 GCA_044868645.1 Aestuariivirga sp. | reverse complement strand
CGTGATCGGCAACGAGACCTACAAGCTCTCGCTGCTGCCTTCGGGCGTGGTGCGCCAGGGCAAGCTGTCGGTGCTCGGCAACGGCGTGGTCATCGACCCGTGGGCATTGGCCGAGGAGATCGAGCGGCTGACAAGCCGGGGCTTGACGGTCGGCCCCGAGAACCTGCGCGTCGCCGAGAACGCCACCTTGATCCTGCCGCTGCACAGCGAGCTCGACGTCATGCGCGAGGCGGCAGCCGGTGCGGGCAAGATCGGCACCACGGGGCGCGGCATCGGACCTGCCTATGAAGACAAGGTGGGGCGGCGCGCCATCCGCGTCAATGATCTTGCCGATCTTTCCTCCATCGGCACCAAGATTGACCGGCTGCTGGCCCATCACAATGCGTTGCGGCGCGGGCTTGGTGTTGCCGAGATCAAGCCGGAGACAGTGCTTTCGGAATTGAAAGAGATTGCGCCGAAAATTCTTCCCTATGCCGATGCTGTCTGGGATCTGCTCGACCAGCACCGTAAGGGCGGCAGCCGCATTCTCTTCGAAGGCGCGCAGGGCATTATGCTCGATATTGATCATGGCACCTATCCGTTCGTCACCTCATCGAACACTGTTGCGGGGCAGGCGGCTAATGGTTCGGGCCTTGGGCCGAGTGCTGTTTCCTATGTGCTCGGCATCGCCAAAGCCTATACGACACGCGTGGGCTCTGGACCTTTTCCAACAGAACAGGCCAATGAGATTGGCGAACTGATCGGCCAGCGCGGCCGCGAATTCGGCACGGTGACGGGCCGCAAGCGGCGCTGCGGCTGGTTTGATGCGGTGCTGGTGCGGCAGGCGATCAAGACGTCCGGCATCCAGGGCATTGCGCTTACCAAGCTTGATGTTCTCGATGGCATTCCGGAAATCAAAGTGGGCGTTGCCTATATGCTTGATGGGAAGCGCATGGATCGCTTTCCTGCGGCTGAAGAAGCGCAGAAGCGGGTTGAGCCGATTTATGAAAGTTTTGAGGGCTGGAAGGATTCAACGGCGGGCGCGCGTTCATGGTCGGGGCTTCCCGCTCAAGCGGTGAAATATGTGCGCTTTCTGGAGGAGCTCATCGAGTGCCCGGTGGCGCTGCTCTCAACATCGCCGGAGCGCGACGACACCATCCTGATGCGCGATCCCTTTGCGGATTAGTGCTTCGCTGAAGCCCCATGCTTCGAGGCCCGTCGCTTCGCGCCAGGCACCTCAGCATGAGGGACATCAAAAAAAAGACCTCACCCTGAGGTGCATCGCGTAGCGATGCCTCGAAGGGTTCTAATCCCCCAGATGCCGCTGGGCGGGAAGTTCCAGCGTGGTGACACTTGCTGTCGGCCGCAGCTTCTCGGCAAAGCGCTTCATGATGATGGCGGCGACATCAGTGGCTGGAACTGGCTTTCCGGTGAGATAGCCCTGAATGTAGTTGCAGTGATAGCCCTGCATCATCGCCGCCTGCATGGGCGTTTCAATGCCTTCGGCCGTCACCTTGAGGCCGAGATTGCGGCTCAAATCCATGATGGCGCCGATCATGCCGCGCACCTTGGGCTGGTCTTCCGCAGCCTGCACGAAGGAGCGGTCGATCTTCATCTTGGTGAAGGGGAATTTCCAGAGATAACTCAAGCTGGAATAGCCGGTGCCGAAATCATCGAGCACGATTGCGCAGCACATGTCGCGCAGGCCCTGGACCTGCGGATGAACCATCTCCATGTCGCCCATCATGGTGCTTTCTGTGACTTCGATCTCGAGGCGGTAGGCGGGCAGCGTTGAGAGTTCGAGGGCGTTGTGAACATCGGTCATCAGGCTGCCGTCCAGGAATTGTTCGGGCGAAACGTTCACTGAGACGACAATGTCCTGCGGCCAGGTGGCGGCGGTGCGGCAGGCTTCCGCCAGGGCCCAGCCGCCGAGCTTGCCGATGAGGCCCGCCTGTTCTGCCGCCGGGATGAAATCGACGGGCGAGATCGAACCCATGCGCGGATGATTGAGCCGCATCAGCGCCTCGAAGCCCGCAAGCTCACCCGAATTGCAGTCGAAGAAGGGCTGGTAGTGGAGCGCGAGATACTGATGATCGAGAGCATCCTGGAGAGCGGCGACGACATCGGCCCTGCGGCGGGTTGCTTCGGCAAGCGTCGGGTTGAAGAAGGCATAGCCAGGCCCGCCACGCTCGCCCGCGGAGCGGCAAGCAAGGTCCGCATGGACAAGCAGGGATTCCGCATCATTTTCCGATTGTGAACTCAGCGCGACGCCGGCGGCGATTTCGATGGATACTTTCCTGTCCACCCAGTCCACGGGTTCAGACAGTTTCTTCAGGATGTTCTTGGCAAGGGTCAGCGCCGCCAGGGGATCGTGTATCTCGATCATGAAAAGCGCAAAGCTCTTGTAGTCGAGGCGGCAGCAGAGCTGCCCTTCAGTGGCGATGGCGTGGAGGCGCGCGGCGAGTGAAGAGAGGAGATAGTCCGCGGCATGGCGGCCAAGGGCGCCTGAGACGCGCGGCAGGCCGGAGACGGAAAACTCGATGAGCGCCGATTGCGGTGCATCTTCCTTGCGTGCCTTGAGCGCCGCATCGACACGATTGATGAAGGCCGTGCGGTTATAGAGGCCAGTCAGCTGGTCGAGAGTCAGGAGGCGCTCAACATCCTTCTCCAACCGCGCTTTCTGCAAACGCAGCGCCTCAAGCTCGGCCCGTTGCTGCTGGTCCATGGAAGTTGTAGATGCCGCCGGTAGTGTTGCCTAAACTCCCTGTTTCACGTGACTATGGTTAAGAAGTGGTAAGCGAATTGAAAAAAGCCTCTATTTACAGGGTCAAATCACTTGGCGGTTGCATCGGGCTGTGGCTCCTGGCGGTGTCGTTTGTGTTTGCGCCAGTGGGTCCTGCCGGCGCTGCGGAAGGCTACAGGGCCTTTGCCGAAAGGATCGTGGCCAAGCCGCCGCAAGGTGTCCAAGTTGCCGAAGACATCGAGCGCGCCATCCTGCAGTCGCTCAACAGCTATCGGGCGTCCAAGGGCAGGAAACCCCTGAAGCGCGCCTCGCCGGATCTCGTCCTCGCGGCCAGGGCCCAGGCCCTCGACCTCATGCAGATGAATGCCATGGGACACGGCACCAGCACCGGGCACAGTTTTGAATCACGCATGCGGGCGATATTGGGCAAGGCCATGTTCCTGCCGGCCATGGCCGAGAATGCGGCGCGCGATCGCCGTAAGGATGTGGGCAATGCGGGGAAGGCGCAAGGCCTGATGACACAGTGGATCAAGAGCCCGGGGCACCGCAAGAACCTCACGAACCTTAGCTATGTGGCGGTGGCCATCGGTGCGGTGAAGCGTGGCGAAGAGGTTTACGCCGTGCAGATTTTTGTGGGGCCAGAGACGAAGACGAATTTGTTTCAGTAATAACCCGTTGAAAAGACTCTCCATGACCGGGCTTAACCCGGCCACCCAGACTGGATCGGCGGGCTGATCCCGGATCAAGTCCGGGACACCGATGGAGAGAAGAAATGAAAAATATCGTCCGCCCGGTGAACGCTAAACCGCCGGTGCTTCAATCACCTTGCGGGGTGATGCAACAGAACGGCTCGCGGCATTGCGAACCGCCTTCTGCAGCTTTTCGAAAGCGCGCACTTCGATCTGGCGGATGCGCTCGCGCGAGACACCGAATTCCTGCGAGAGGTCTTCCAGCGTTGCCGGATCATCCTGCAGCTTGCGCGCTTCGATGACACGGCGCTCGCGCTCGGTGAGCTTGCCTAGCGCCTCTTTCAGATAGCCGTTGCGCAGGTCAGATTCCTCGTTGCGCACAAGCACGTCTTCCTGGCTGTCCTGGTCATCGACAAGAAAGTCCTGCCATTCGCTTTCGGCATCGGACTTGAGGGGCGCATTGAGCGATGTATCACCGCCGAGGCGGCGGTTCATGGAAACCACCTCTTCCTCATGCACGCCGAGGCGCTTGGCGATGTATTTCACCTGATCGGGCTTCAGATCGCCTTCTTCGAGGGCCTGGATCTGGCCCTTGATCTTGCGCAGGTTGAAGAACAGTTTCTTCTGGTTCGCCGTGGTGCCCATCTTCACGAGCGACCAGGACCTGAGGATGAATTCCTGGATCGAGGCCTTGATCCACCACATGGCATAGGTTGCGAGCTTGAAGCCGCGATCGGGTTCGAATTTCTTCACAGCCTGCATGAGCCCGATATTGCCTTCGGAAATGATTTCACCGATGGGAAGGCCGTAGCCGCGGTAGCCCATGGCGATCTTGGCCACCAGGCGCAAATGGCTGGTGATGAGCTTGTGGGCGGCCTTGGTGTCGCCATGTTCGCGCCAGCGCTTGCCCAGCATGTATTCTTCTTCCGGCGCCAGCATCGGAAACTGCCGGATTTCCTGCATATAGCGCTGCAGACTGGCCTCGCCAGAGGCCAAAGCTGGCAGTGATTTCACCTGAGCCATGATGTTCCCTCCATAGGGTTCTCCATATAAGTGCAATTATCGCACAAAAAAGGCACAACGATTGTTACATTTTTGCAAGGCTCCATCACCCTGCTGTGATAGCTTGGAATGTTAATTCTCACCGCCGCCTCCAGCCGCCATTTGTGGGCGTTTCATCAGGGGAATGAGGATGGCAATCCCTACAAAGAGCAGGGCCAGCAGGAAGAAGACATCGCCGATGGCCACGACCAGGGATTCCCGGCTCGCCATCCGGCCCGTCTGCTTATACGCGGCGAGCTCTGCATTGGTTCCCAAGGATGCGGAGACCGGCACCGCCTTGCTGTCCAAGGTTACGCCGGGAATAGCACGCAGGGCAGGGGCATTCGACATCAAGCATCTCCGAATTTGAACCGAACGGTTCGGTTTTTTTTGTTGAATTACGCGAAGAATGGGGCTATGTCAAGACCGAACCGTTCGTTTCAATTCCATGGAGATAAAATGTCAGAAACCGCCCTGGTGCTGGATCCTGCCGCCGACAATGCAAAGCGTCAGCAGGTCCTTGATGGTGCCCGCCGGGTGTTCCTTGAGCAGGGTTTTGACGGCGCCAGCATGAATGACATCGTGAAAGCTGCGGGCGTTTCGAAAGGCACGCTCTATGCCTATTTCCCCTCCAAAGAAAAGCTCTTCGAGGTGCTTGTTTCGCTTGATAAGCGGCAGCAAGTGGAGAGAGGTTGTTCAAATTATATCAATGATATACGGCCTGTTTCTGAGGTTCTGCTTGAGATCGCCAGGATTTTTCCAGCGAAGTTCATGGAAACCCCGCAGTCCCTGGCCTATGTGCGCATGGTCATGGGAGCTGCTGCCAAATTTCCGGAGATCGGCCGGGCCTTCTATGATGCAGGACCGCGCTTCGGCACTGAAATGATGGCACGGTTTCTCAAGGCGCGGGTGGAAAAGGGCGAACTTGCCATTGAGGAATGGGACCTCGAACTGGCGGCACACCAGTTCATGGATTTGTGCAATTCCGCGCTTCTCAAGGCCCGCATGTTCTGCGTTGAGGATGAATTCACGCCTGAGCGGCGCGAACGCATCGCGCAATCGGCGGTGAGAGTTTTCCTCGCTGCCTATGGCGCCTGATTATGACGTAACGCAGAGAGAAGGTCGGCAAAGTCCCCGGGCGGCGCGCATTCAAAATGCAGGTGCTTGCCGCTTACCGGATGATCAAAACCCAGAACAGCCGCATGGAGGGCCTGGCGGTTCAGTGCCTGCAGCGCTTCTTGTGCTTCGGCGGGCAATTTTTTCGCTGACGATCTAAAGCCCGCGCCATAAAGCTGATCACCAAGCAGCGGATGGCCGATATGCGCCATGTGTACGCGAATTTGATGGGTGCGGCCTGTCTCCAGGCGGCATTCTACGAGGCTGCAGGCGGCATCGAAGCGTTCCAGCACCTTGTAGTGGGTAATGGCCTCACGGGCGTCAGCGCGGCGGGAAACGGCCATCTTCTGGCGGTTTGCGGGGGAGCGGGCAATGCCGGTTACAATGGTGCCGGACTTTCTTTCGGGAACGCCCCAGACAAAGGCGAGGTAGGCGCGTTCCAGCCTGCCATCGCGGCCATGGGCGGCGAACTGCTGTGAAAGGCCCTTGTGGGCTTCGTTCGTCTTGGCGACGACGAGAATGCCGGAGGTGTCCTTGTCGAGGCGGTGGACGATGCCGGGCCGCTTCACGCCGCCAATGCCGGAGAGCTCATCGCCGCAATGGGCGAGGAGGGCATTCACAAGCGTTCCCGAGGCATGGCCCGCCGCCGGATGCACCACGAGTCCCGCCGGCTTGTTGAGAACAATGATATCGCGGTCCTCGTAGAGAATATCGAGAGCCATTGGCTCGGCTGCTGGCGTTGCCGGTGCCGCCGGCGGCAATTCCACCGTGATGAGTTCGTCTTTCCTGAGCTTGTGGCCCGCATCGGTGATGGTCTTTCCAGCGAGGCTCACATGACCTGCCGCAATGAGGCGCTGGAACTGGGCGCGGCTCAAGGCGGGATGAAGGCGCGCCAGGGTACGATCGAGGCGGCCATCCTCCACGGTGACAAGATGCAATGTGTCGTTGGTCATGCCTTGCATCTTGTCGAAATTCACGGGCGAGCGCCATGCTTGCAATCGCCGCCGGGCTTCCTCTATAGCCTCATGCGAGAGCTCCCTTCGTCTATCGGTTAGGACGGCAGCCTCTCACGTTGCAAAGACGGGTTCGATTCCCGTAGGGAGCGCCAGCCACATGTTGTTGCCAGCGTCACGCCTTCTGCATGCTGCGGATTTTCTCGGTGAGCGAGAGGACATTGGTGATGCCCTTGGCCATGTCCTCGGATTCTTCGGCGATCTCTGTTGGTGGCTGTTCTTCGGAAGGAGCAGCGGCAACTGTGGTCTCCAGCTCCTCGTCATTTGCAGGCTGCGTCACATCCACCGCTGTTGCGGCCACTATGGGCAGAGCGGGAGCCTCTTCATCCTCCGGCTTGACGATGGAGGTGAGCGCAAAAGGAACTTCCGAATAGCCGTTGGCAAGCCCCGATGATTTCTGGGCGAGCTTCTTCAGCCGCTCGGGGCTTTCATCGCCGGCATAGGATGGAACGAACATGGCGATGATTTCACGCAAAGCCTGAGCTTCAACTTCGAAATTCTTGATCTTCATGCGGTGTTCGGCAAGACCCTTTTGCAGCTCCGCGGCAACCTTGCGTTCGCTCTGGGTTTCGAGACTGCTGTCCGTCGCCTTGGCCCAGGCCTCGTTGATAGCGCGGACATTGTCCTCGATCTGCGTCTTCAGCATCGTGATTTGCGCCTGCAATTCGGCGTTGGCGGCGCGCATCTTTTCCGTTTCGGCCTGGCTCGCTTTAAGGCTGGCGTTCAAGTCGAGCACGCGGTTGCGGTTGCGCGCCACTTCCGCCATCTGCTCGGCCATGCGCATTTTGATGTCGGTTGAGCCAGTTTCGAGGCGCTTTGCGAGTATAGCGCGTTCGGCGCGCAGCGTGTCACGTTCGGCCTGAAGATCAAGGATCGTGTTGGGGACGCTGCGCTTGCCCTTCCAGCCGCTCCAGTGGCCGATGGCGCTCCACAAAGAACGGCCAAAAAGAAGGATCACAAGCAATGCGGAGCAGAAGCCCAGCAGGAAGATCATGACCGTCTCAGTCTGAGACATTACTCCACCAAACATCAGACAGTACAAACGATAGTTCGTGTACTGCAGACAACCGCCCACCTGACGGTGACGCTAGACGAATAAAGTGATTTGCGGAAGGCCACGGAAGCCTTCGCGACGGAAAGTTGACAGAAATATTTAACGCGAAAACGCGTGGCCTAGAGGCCGGCTCTCGCCTCATGCTTAACGTGTCATCATAGCATCATGGCGCAAGCGCGCGGACTTAAACGGAAAATGACTCGCGAGGTAGTCTTGGCCGCTGCAATTTATGTCTAGAATGGATTCCAGGTCGGGCGACGCGTGTATTTGAGATAGCCGATATTGGCGCCGAGCCTTGCACCCACGCCGGTGCGGATGGGCGCCAGCGTGACATCGTCATGCTTCTGGAAATTCACGCCAACGCCGCCGACCAGATAGGCTGAGCCTTCAACGCCGGCGAATCTCTCATGCATGTCGCCGGGTGATTGCGAGCCATAGACAAGCGTCATGACGCGCGAGCCGTTGCCGCCGAAATCCCAGCCGATGGAGGGGCCCTGCCAGTAGATGCGCTCGACCGTGCCGTCCTTGTAGTAGATGGTGCCCTCGCCGTAGCGGAGGCCGCCTACGAAAGCGCCGGAGCCTTCCTCGCCCACGATATAGGCGGTTGGCTCGCCCTGGTTCTGGAAGATATATTCGACTGCCTGACCGAGGCCGCGGCTCGTCTTGCCGAAGAACTGGTGGCCCTTCGCCAGGATCTCGTCGGAGGAGTAGGTTTCGCGCTCGGTACCCTTGGAAATGCTGCCAGTGGTCTGGGGCAAGGCGGGTGCTGTCGCGCCCATGGCTCCCAGGAGGATTGCGATTGTTGCTGCCTTGAGCAAGTTCTTCATGGCGTATCCCCTTATGCGTCCCACGAACTGGGCTTCAGCAAAACTCCCACTGCTGGCCAAGTTTGGGCAAGATTCCGTCCTTTGTTTGTTTAACCACTGGCTGCTTACGGCGAAGTTAACAAAGCTAAAACAGGGCTTGTGCGGGAGGCTGCTCAAGCCGAGGCGATGAAGGCGGGATTGTCATAGCCGCGGGCCGCCTTGCCATAGGTGAGTGGCTTGCCGTCACGGGTTTCGACCCTGCCTCCCGCCGCCTCTAGCACGGCCTGGCCGGCAGCGGTGTCCCATTCCATGGTGCGGCCAAAGCGGGGATAGATATCGGCAAGGCCAGAGGCCACGAGGCAGAATTTGAGCGAGGAGCCCGCCGAGACAAGTGTCTTGGCCGGAATAGCCTCAAGGTATGCTTCGGTGTCCTTGTCCATGTGCGAGCGGCTGGCAACGACAGTCAGGCAATCGGCGGGCCTTTGCCGCACTTTTGCCTTCCGCCAGGTGGCGAGGCTCAAGGGCTGGGCCACCGGCAAGGTTGCCGATGCCGCGCCCAGCCCACGCTTTCCCCAATAGATCTTCTCGATGGCCGGGGCGTAGACGACGCCTTCGGTCACCTCGCCTTTTTCACAAAGGGCTATGTTGATGGTAAATTCGCCGTTGCGGGAAATGAATTCCTTGGTGCCGTCGAGGGGATCGACCAGAAAGAAGCGCTCGCCCAACTCCGGCAACGCGCCGTTTGAAGCTTGGTCCTCAGCCAATACGGGAATGCCTGGGAAGGCGGAGGCAAGGCCGGCCAGGATAACCTTTTCGGCGCGGGCATCGGCTTCCGTTACGGGTGAGAGATCGGTCTTGGCGGAGACGGCAAAATTGCTGGCATAGACCGCCATGACTTCACGGGCTGCGTTTTGGGCAATGCCAAGCAGTTCCCGAATGCTGTGCGGAATGTTCAAGGTTTGTGCTCCGTTGGAATGGCCGCTCTATGGCCCTGCGCGGCTGCGGCGTCAATGCGGAAAAATGACTGCGCCAGCCGGCGGTTAATGGCGACAATTGACCGCCAACAAGCTGTCGCAGCATTTTGAGTTTGGCGCATCTTTTCTCTCGCAAGTGTTGCCACTTGCTCGTCCGATGCGCCCTGATTCGTTATAAGTGCCGGACGAATCACCACCGGAACAGGGCCCATGGAATTGAAACTCTCCGATCTCGATCTCGCTGCGCTTTTGTGTTCCAGGGTCTGCCATGACATCATCTCTCCCGTGGGGGCCATTGCCAACGGGCTTGAGCTCATGGACGATCCGGAAACCGATGCGGCGATGCGGGCAACCGCCCTCGACATGGTGCGCTCTTCGGCAAAGACGGCGACCGCCAAGCTCAAGTTCTGCCGCATAGCCTTTGGCGCCTCGGGGTCGGCGGGCGCCCATATCGACCTTGGCGAGGCGGCCGAGGTTGCGCGTGACTTCGTGGGCAACGAGAAGATCAGGCTCGATTGGCAGGCGCCCCGGGAAAACCGGCCCAAGGCGGAGGTCAAGCTTCTCCTTAACATGCTGCTCTTGGCCATGGCAGGAATCCCGCGCGGCGGGGTGGTGACGGTCACGGTAGAGGGCCAGAATCTCAAGGTCAGGGCTCAGGGCGAGCGGGCCAAACTGCCACAGGCCATGGCTGATATCTTGCACGGATCAGCGCCTGCGGAAACGCTCGATGCCAGGCTCGTGCAACCCTATTACACGCGGCTCGTAGCGCAATCGGCGTCCCTTGCGGTCAAGATGGCGATGGATGGGGAAGACGCCGTGTTGGTCAACGCTGCTTAGCGCGCAAGCGGTAACACTTGAGAAAGAAATGATGCGCCTCGTTTAGAGTTCTGGAGCAACTTGTCGATGGCTCAATCTACGATAACAAGATCACCGGCGATGGCCATGCCAACCGTCTCACCGGCAATGACGGCAATGATATGCCGAGTGGTATGGGCGGCATAGATTATCTCTTCGGCGGCCTCGGTAATG
>JBIOWL010000423.1:0-3632 GCA_044868645.1 Aestuariivirga sp. | reverse complement strand
CCGCCGAGCATGTCTGAAGTCAGGAATGTGCCGAGGCAGGGAATGAAGACAAGAATGATGCCTGTCACAATGCCAGGCATAGTGAGCGGAACAGTGACCCTCATCAGCGTGGTGAATTGCGAGGCGCCAAGATCGAGGCTCGCCTCGAGGTAAGAGCGGTCCAGCCGCTCGATGGTGGCATAGAGCGGCAGCACCATGAAGGGCATGTAAACATAGACGAGGCCCACAATGACAGCACCGTTATTGTAGAGCATTTCAAAGGGCTGCCCGCCGTGGAACAACCACAACAGCCCCGCCGCATCCAGAACCTTGTTGAGGTAGCCTTGCGTGCGGAGCACGGCGATGAGGGAATAAGTCCGGATCAAAAGATTGATCCAGAAGGGCAAAATCACAAGCAGCAAGAGAAGCGGCTTCCATCGTGCGGGTGCAAAACAGATACCGAAAGCGATTGGGTAAGCGATCAGCAGGCAAAGCGCAGTTGCAATCGCGGAGATCCAAATGGTCTTCCACAAAATGAAGATCTGCGCGCCACCAAAAGCGCGCTGGTAGTTCTCAAGATTGGCAAGGCCGCAGAAATAGCAGTAGTCGTTAATCGAGATTTCGCCGTTGATGATGGCCTTGGTCGAAACCGATAGGACCAAGAGGAAAAGCAGCGGCAGCAGAAAAAATACGAAGAGCCAGAAAGTACCCGGCGTAAACAATGTCCAGAAAACGTTTCGGCTGGATTTCCAGTTTTCCAAGATATGCCGGTTCCCACCCTGTTGCCGTACCTTGAGGCGATGCTAGCCAAAAGCCACTTTGACGGCAACTGGCCGTAGAAAAACGGGGATTGCGAGCAATCCCCGTCTCTCACTTGTCTTTTGCTCAGGCCGCCTTGATGGCCGTGAAGATTTCCTCGCGGACGCGCTCGGCGTCCTCGCCCAGATAAAGGCCGGGCTCGCATTTGGCGATCACATCGTCAGGCGGGAAAATGGCCAGATTTTCCTTGTAGGCCGCATCCATCAGTTCACGTGCTGCCGCATTGGGCGTGGCATACTGGATGGTGTCGGCAATCTTCTTACCGTTCTCGGCATCCAACATGAAATTGATGAAGGCGTGGGCATTCTCCGGGTGCGGAGCACCGACGGGAATGGCCAATGCGTCCTGCCATATATTGGAGCCTTCTTTCGGAACAATATAGGCGATGTCGTCATCATCGCCCATGACCTGAGCGATGTCACCGTTATATTCAAGGCACAGATCCACTTCGCCAGAGGCGAGCAAGTCCTGGCCGTTGTCGGCGCCGAACTGCTTGATGTTCTTCTTGTGGGCAATGATGAGGTCCTTGACCTTGTTCAATTCTTCCATGTTTGTCGAGTTGTAGGAATAGCCCAGATATTTCAGGCCGGCGCCCAATACCTGTTCGGCGGAACTCAAGAGCGAAATGCGGCCGGCATAAGTGTCATCGTCAATCAGCAGCTTCCAACTGTCCGGCGCCGGATCGACCTTGGACTTGCGATAACCAACGCCGACAGTGCCCCACATGTAGGCCATGGTGTATTTTCGTCCCGGATCGAACTCAGCATCCTGGAAGCGCTTGTCGTAGTTTGCGAAGTTCGGAATCTTGCTGTGATCCAGCGGGACCAGCATATTTGCCTTGATCATGCGCTGGGCCCAGTTGTTGGTGGGTACAATGAGATCATAGCCAGGATTGCCGGCTTTGAGCTTGGCAAAGAGTTCGGCGTTGTCGGCAAAGAGGTCCATCTTCACTTCAATGCCGGTTGCGGCGTTGAAGTCAGCCAGCGTGGTTTCGCCAGTGTAGGTGTCCCAGTTGTAGAAGTTGAGCTTCTTCTCCTCCTCCGACAGCGCATGACGCGGGAGGATGGAGAGGGCG
Source organism: Aestuariivirga sp. (assembly GCA_044868645.1). GTDB lineage: Bacteria > Pseudomonadota > Alphaproteobacteria > Rhizobiales > Aestuariivirgaceae > Aestuariivirga. The sequence continues at coordinate 1,759 of JBIOWL010000423.1, read as the reverse complement.
GCAAACATACCGGCGCCCTTGAGCATCTGGCGGCGGGTGCCGCGGAAACGTGGAGTAAAGGTCATGATCTTCCTCGGTTTTCTGGGCCGTCCGGCCCGCTTGTTGAAGTTTTGCGTATAATTGCGGCCAAATCCAGTGGGTTCCGCCGTGATCGTAAATTACATTTCGCCCTTCACATCGTTGTGAGCTTTGTCCAGAGCCAGGCGGGCAAGGCGGACCAGCTCGTCGATCTCCTTTTCCGTGATGCAGAAGGGGGGCGCCAGAACCATGGTATCCCAGCAGGCCCGCATGATCAGGCCATTATTAAAACAGTGGTCGCGGCAGATAGTGCCCACCCTGCCCGATTCCTTGAAGCGCTCACGCTTGGCTTTGTTCTTGGTGAGTTCAATGGCACCAATGAGGCCCACGGAGCGGGTCTCGCCGACGATAGGATGGTCCTGAAGACTGGCGAGCGCCTTGTTGAAATAAGGGCCGATCTTGGCCACCCTTTCGACCAGCTTCTCGTCCTGCAGGATTTCGATGTTCTTCAAGGCCACGGCGGCGGCCACGGGGTGACCGTCATAGGTCATGCCGTGGTAGAACTCGCCGCCCTTGTCGAAGAAGGGTTTTATGAGGTCCTTGGAGAAGGCGATGGCGCCGATTGGCAGGTAGCCGGAGGAAAGGCCCTTGGCCATGTTCACAATATCCGGCTCATAGCCATAAGTTTCAAAGCCGAACCACTTGCCGGTACGCCCGAAGCCGCAGATCACCTCATCGGAGATGATAAGGACGCCGTACTTTTTACAGATGCGCTGGATCTCGGGCCAATAGGTCTTGGGCGGCATGAGCACGCCCGCCGCGCCCTGGATGGGCTCGCCGATGAAGGCCGCCACATTGTCCGGTCCCAGTTCCAAAATTTTCTTCTCCAGTTCCTGGGCGGCTTCGAGGCCGAATTCCTCTGGCGTCTTGTCGCCGCCGAAATCATACCAATAGGGCTGCTGGATATGGTGGAAGCCGGGAAGCAGATTGCCGCCCTGCTCGTGCATGCCCTGCATGCCGCCGAGATTTGCCGCAACCCAGGTGGAGCCATGATAGCCACGCTTCCTGCCGATGAAGTGCTGGCGATAGGGCTTGCCCATCACCTTCCAATAATGGCGGACGAAGCGGACGATAGTGTCGTTTCCTTCCGAGCCCGAGTTGGTGAAGAAGATATGCTCGAACTTCTTCGGTAGCAGCGAAGAAATTTTCTCGGCGAGCGTGGTGGCCGGAACCGTCGTCGTCTTGAAAAAAGTGTTGTAGTAGGGAAGGTCCTGCATCTGGCGGTAAGCGACTTCCGCCAATTCCTTGCGGCCATAGCCGATGTTGACGCACCAGAGGCCGGCCATGCCGTCGAGGAGCTTGTTGCCCTTGCCATCCCACAGCCAAACGCCATCGCCATGGGTAATGACGCGGGGGCCGCCGCCGGCATGGAAACTCTTGTGATCGGTGAAGGGATGGAAGTGGTGGGCGATATCCGCCTTCACGACTTCTTCAATGTTGATGTTCTTGGTGTGGATTGTCATGGGCATTCTCCGGTTGTCTTGCGTTTGGGCAGGCGCACGGGAGAATGACTACGGCTTGAATCCTATGCGGGCGCAATTGCGCAGCAACTCATCCCGCGGGGAGCGGGCGGAAACGGAATTCACATGATGAATGTGCGGAGCGGATTGCATAACGCCAGTATGGCATTTGGCGCGCCCCTTCTCAATCACTGTAACGCATTGAAAGCGTGAGGAATGCT
>JBIOWL010000422.1:0-12567 GCA_044868645.1 Aestuariivirga sp. | reverse complement strand
TGGATCATCATCCGTTGGGTCATCATCGGTTGGATCATCATCCGTTGGGTCATCATCCGTTGGGTCATTCTGCCCATATATGCCAGCCAACTGATAGAGCTGCTCAGAGGAGAACGTGGAGGATTCTTCACCATAGCCCAGCACGGAACTGTAGGAGCTGCTGTTCAGAAGCTGAATCCTTTGTGGAATTGCCGGGGCGCCAGCGGAGGAAACACCAATCGTCAGAGGATTGTGGGTGATCAGCACAGTGGCCAGGAAGATTCGCTTCCAGAAGCGAGCGTTCTTTTTTGGGGTTGGGACTTGATCTTGGCTGGAAATCGAATTGCTGAGGCTGTTACGGAATTGAGCCGAGCGCGTGTTCTGGAACATCTGGCGTACCCTTATTTTTTACAAACTGGGTGCCTGCCAAACGAATGCGCGAAATTGGAAATACTTGATCTCACCAGTGTGGGCCCAAACAGGGCCCGGGGATCCACATCTTGTTCCGCAAACAGCTGTGCCGTTCGTGCCTCGGAACCCGCAAGTATTCCTGAACGCAAACACCGAACAGGAACCTTAAGAAGTTCTTACCACAACGATAAAAGTTTTGTGAAAATGTGTTGGTTAACCTTATTATTCGATTCACGAATGTGTTAATGGTTTTTCGAATTTGAAATCGAGGCTTGAAGTACGCGCAGGTTTACCTTGATGACTGCCATGCGCACACCGTGTATTCCCCTTAAATACCAGAGGAATCAAATCCTTCCAGGCGCCGGCGCCACACTCGAACGAGGTGATGGGTGAGCCATTTCCAAACAGCCACCGAGTAATTTAAGGTTATATCAGCCTTTCTCTGCCTACAATTCATGACCGGTTTGGGTTGGAGGTGCAGTTCCCATGAGTGAAGCTTTGTCAGTTGCTAAGAACAGACTTGCAGCAGTCTCGTCAGTACCTGCGCTCCAGCAGAGCGTGAAACGGCATTGCGAAAATTTGGAAGCATTGGCCGTGACTCTCCGTAGCCTCGGCATGGATAATCAGGAAATAGACCGCAATGTGCTCTCCGTATTCGAAGAGTACGAACGCGAACTGCTCCACACGCTCAGCCAGATGATGAAAGGTTTTGAAAAATGAGCAGTGATGTCAGTGAGCAGGAAAAACTTCGTCTGCGTGATCTCAACGACTACGCCATCCTCGACACGCCTCCCGAGGAATCATTCGACCGTATCACCCGTCTTGCGAAAATGACGCTTCAGACGCCAATGGCGGTGGTGTCGCTGGTGGCTGCTGACCGGCAATGGTTCAAATCAAGAATTGGCGTCAGCGCCTGTGAGACGGCGCGTGACATTTCATTTTGCACCCACACGATCCAGCTCAACGAACCGATGATCATCCGCGATGCACATAAGGATCCGCGATTTGCAAAAAGCCCGCTGGTCCTCGGTGAACCGTTCATCCGCTTTTATATTGGATCGCCATTGAACACGCCGGCCGGCTGCAATATCGGCGCACTCTGTGCGATGGATACGGTGCCGCGCGATCCGACCGCTGAGCAGGTAAAATTGCTGCAAGATCTTGGGCGTCTTGTCGTCGACGAGTTGGAATTGCGGAAGGTCGCCTGTCTTGATCCGCTTACTGGGGCCTTGACCAAGCGCGGGCTTGAAAAGGCTGTCAATCGCCTGGTTGCGAGGTTGGACAACACCATTGCATCCGTCATCATGATGGATGTGGATCATTTCAAACGCGTGAACGACACCCACGGCCATGGCGCCGGGGATCGTGTTCTCCAAAGTGCGGTGCAGGCCTGCCGTGATTGTGTGCGTCCTGAAGATATTGTTGCCCGCGTGGGTGGTGAGGAATTTGCCGTCATCTTGCCGGGACTGGCGATTTCCGAAGGACTGAAGGCAGCCGAACGGATACGGAAGGCTATCGCGGCGAATGTAACCCAAACCCGCGAAGGCCCGCTTTCGGTGACTGCAAGCTTTGGTGTTGCCATGACCTCTCCGTGCCTGAGTGATTTTGACAAGGTGCTGGCAACTGCCGATGAGGCACTGTACGCCGCCAAGGCGGGAGGCCGGAACATGGTCCGTGAGGCGGCTCGCGCCGGCCTGGAACACATGGTCGCCTAACAGGCTGCTGAAAAACACAGCCTGCTTGCGCGCTTTGCATCCGCATGATGGGTCTTGTGGACAGCATCCTTTTGCTGTGGAATAGTCCCCGCTTTCGGTGAGGAAGGTGCGGGGGAGTTATGAAGTCGCGTGCTGCAGTGGCCTTTGAGGCCAAAAAACCGCTGGAAATCGTCGAAGTCGATCTCGAAGGCCCAAAGGCCGGCGAAGTATTGGTGGAAGTGAAGGCCACCGGAATCTGCCACACCGATGAGTTCACGCTTTCCGGGGCTGATCCGGAAGGCCTCTTTCCTGCCATCCTGGGCCACGAAGGTGCAGGCGTGGTTGTGGATGTGGGTCCCGGCGTGACTTCATTGAAGAAGGGCGATCATGTGATCCCGCTCTACACGCCCGAGTGCCGCGAGTGCCCGTCCTGCCTGTCGCGAAAAACCAATCTCTGCACCGCCATCCGCGCCACCCAGGGCCAAGGTGTGATGCCGGATGGCACCTCACGCTTCTCCTACAAGGGCAAGAAGATCCACCACTACATGGGTTGCTCGACCTTTTCCAATTACACGGTGTTGCCCGAGATTGCGCTCGCCAAGGTCAATGAAAAGGCTCCCTTCGACAAGATCTGCTATATTGGCTGCGGCGTCACCACGGGCATCGGCGCTGTCATCAACACCGCGAAAGTTGAAGCCGGCGCAACCGCCGTGGTGTTCGGCCTTGGTGGCATCGGCCTCAACGTCATCCAAGGCCTCAAGCTTGCGGGCGCCGACATGATCATCGGCGTTGACATCAATAGCGGCAAGAAGGAATGGGGCGAGCGCTTTGGCATGACCCATTTTGTCAACCCATCCGACATTCAGGGCGATCTCGTTCCCCATCTCGTCAACATGACAAAGCGCGGCGCCGACCAGATCGGCGGGGCCGACTATACATTCGACTGTACCGGCAATGTGAAAGTCATGCGCATGGCGCTCGAAGCCGCCCATCGCGGCTGGGGCCAATCCATCATCATCGGCGTTGCAGGCGCGGGCCAGGAAATCTCAACCCGTCCGTTCCAGCTTGTCACGGGCCGGGTCTGGAAAGGAACGGCCTTCGGCGGTGCGCGTGGCCGCACCGATGTACCCAAGATCGTAGACTGGTACATGAATGGCAAAATCCAGATAGACCCGATGATCACCCACACCATGCCGCTTGAAGACATCAACAAAGCATTTGGCCTGATGCATGCCGGAAAGTCGATCCGCAGCGTCGTGGTCTTCTGAGTTCAGCAGAGGGAGATAGAAAACATGGCAAAGAAGTCAGCAAAGAAAGCAAAGAAACCCGCGAAGAAAAAAGCGGCAAAACCGAAAGCACCAGCCATCGCCCTTCATCCGGCGATTGACCGTGGCTTTCCCAAGTCGGCAAAGAAAGGCTTTGCCGGCGGCAAGCTCACCTGCCTTTGTGCAACCGATCCCGTCGTGGTGGAAGTCTCGTCCCAGTCGGCCCACAACCACGCCTGCGGCTGCACCAAGTGCTGGAAACCAGAGGGAGCCATCTTTTCGGTCGTGGCAGTGGCGCCAACCGACAAGGTCAAGGTGCTTGCCAATGAACACAAGCTCAAAATCGTGGATGAAAATGCCCTCATTTTGCGTCATGCCTGCACAGGCTGCGGCGCACACTTGCATGGACCGGTGAGGAGAGAGGGCCATCCTTTCCAAGGGTTGACCTTCATCCACACTGAATTGTCGAAAGAAAAAGGCTGGTCACCACCGGGATTTGCAGCCTTTGTTTCGTCGGTGATTGAGGGTGGTGTGCCGCCGTCCAAGATGCCGGCAATCCGCAAACGCCTGAAGCAATTGGGATTGGAGCCTTATGACAGCCTGAATCCGGCGTTGATGGATTATCTTGCGACTGCCGCCGCCAAGAAATCGGGCGCTTATCGAGAAAGCTAAGTCTAGCGAAACGTTGCGGACGTCAAGGAGTGCTCAGGTCCTCTCCTGGCGTCCGTAAGTCAGAAGCATGAGCAGAATGACGGCGCCGAATACGAGCTGCCTTCCGGCTTCGGGGATTTGCATGACCGAAAGGATCGACTGTAGCAGCGTGATGAGCAGCACGCCCGCAACCGTTCCGGCATAAGTGCCGCGCCCTCCCAGCACATGGGTTCCGCCGAGGACAACTGCGGCAATGGCGGGGAGCAGATAGGCATCACCCATGGATTGCGCTGCCTTGGCAGCATAGCCCGCGAGCAAGACGCCGCCGAGCGCGCTCAAGGCGCCGGACAGCACGAAGGCAATAAGGATCACGCGCCGGGTATTGATGCCGGAGAGATAGGCGGCGCGTTCGCGATTACCGATGGCATAGACCGAGCGGCCGAAAGTGGTGCGCGACAGAAGAAACAGCATGCCTATCCCCACCACCAGCCAGATGATGACGCCGTTGGGAACCTTCGGGATAAACTCACCGGTGGCGGCATAGCGCATGGCAGGCGTTGCGGCATCCTGTGGTGCGAAGCCTCCGGTGTAGACAACCATAAGGCCCTGGGCGACGGCATTGGTTGCAAGCGTCACGATCATGGAGGGAATGCGCAGATACCCCGTAGCCCATCCATTAACGAGACCGATCAGTGCGCCGCAGGCAATACCGAACGGAATAGCAAGGGCGGAACCCAACGGCCCGAGCGCCGCCGCGGCGCAGGCCATCATGGCGCCCGATGTCACAACCCATGGCACCGAAAGGTCAATGTGACCCAGCAGAATCACCAGCATCATGCCTGTGGCGATGATGCCGAGGAAGGAGGCGACCTTGAACTGCAGCAACAAATATTCAGGCGAGAGGAAATTGGAGGAGTAGATGGAGCCCACCAGCAGCAGCACGATGATGCAGCCGAAGGCCATGAGCACCGCCGGGTCCACCTTCCGCATGGGCGCGGGCAGGCGGGCGTGCAGATTGCGCGTGAGAGCCTCGCTCATGAAAACCACTCCAGCTTGTTGCGCACGCGCAAAAGACCGAAGGCGCTGAGGCTCACGGCAAACATCAGGATGAGGCCCTGGAATAGAGGCTGCCACAGGGGTTCGAAGTCAAAGACGAAAAGCAGGTCGCCGATGGTGCGGAAGGCAAGTGCGCCGAAAACTGCGCCAATGGCTGTGCCGCGGCCACCCGCCAGCGATATGCCACCCAGCACGACGGCCGCAATTGAATACAGCGTATAGGCGTTGCCGCTGGCATAGGATGCTTCGCCGGAATAGGAAAAGAATGTGAGGAAGAGGCCGCCGAAGGCCGAAAGAAGGCCAGACAGCGTGTAGGCCAGGAATTTGGCGCGCCTGATCGGCATGCCGGACATGTAAGCCGCATGCTCGGCCGAGCCCGCGGCATAGGCCGCCCGCCCATAGACGGTACGGGAATAGGGCACCCAGATCAGCACCACAACGAGAAAGAGCGCGACAAGACTTGCTGGAAGAAAACCGAAGAGTTTGCTTGTCAGCGCGTCGGCCAGCGTTTCATTGACCGCACCGCCGGGGAAGGGCCTGATATAAAGCGCAATGCCATAGAACATGGCGCCCGTGGCGATGGTCGTGACGATGGGCTGCAAGCGTCCATAGATCACCACAAGCCCATTGAGCGCGCCGCAAGCAAGGCCCGTCAGTATCACGGCCACGACACCCATCGTCGTGGCGCCGCCGCCGCCCACCACAATTGCCGAGGCCAAGCAGTTGCAGAGGATCAAAATCATGCCGACGGAAAGATCAATTCCCGCCGTCAGCACCACTAATGCTTGGGCCATGGCGACGAATGCCAGCAGCACGGCCTTGTTCGATGCCGTCTGCACGACATTGGCATTGAAGCCCGCCGGATGATTGCTGGTGTAGATTGCAAACATGACAATGAAGAGCACGACCGCCATGAGCGCGCCGCGGTTTTCTTCGAGCCAATAGCGCCAATCGGTCATGCGGCGGATCTCTTGGGTTTTGCGTCCAGCTTCAGCGCGCTGGCCACAAGGTTGCGTTCGTTGATCTCCTTGCCCTCGAGCACGCGGGAAACCTCGCCGTCGAATATGACCAAGACTTTCTGGCACAACCCGATCAACTCGTCATAGTCGGTCGAATAGAGAATGATGGCGGCACCCTGTTTGGCAAGCTCGGCGAGCAGTGCATACATTTCCTGCTTGGTGCCGACATCGATGCCGCGCGTCGGGTCATTGAGCAGAATGATGGTGGGCTGGTTCATCAACCACTTGGCGATCACCACCTTCTGCTGGTTCCCACCTGAAAGCGAACTCACGGGAATGTCGAGGCTTGCCGTCTTGATGGAGAGAAGCTGCACCAGCCTTTGCATTTCGGCATCGGCTTTGGCCCGGTCGACAATGCCCCTGTTGGAAACCCTTGCATGGGCCGCCATGATGAGATTGTCGCCCACCGCCATGGGCAGAAGGAGCCCCTCCATCTTCCGATCCTCCGGGATCAAGGCCATGCGGAACGCTTTCGACTTCGCTGCTGCAGGGCTGTGAGGCATGGCAGCCCTGCCGCCCACAGTGACTTCGCCTGTGCAGTTCTTGAGTACGCCGAAAAGCGCGAGCAGCAATTCTTTTTGACCCTGACCGTCAAGTCCGCCTAGCCCCAGAATTTCACCCGGCCTCAGTTCAAAGCTGATGTTGCGCAGGCGGTTCTGCCAAGTGAGGCCCTTGCAAGAGAGTGTGGGTGGGGCCGCCTTGTCCAGTACTTGCTTGGGTGGGAAGTCATGGTGGTATTCCCGGCCGATCATCATTTCGATGACTTCGGCATCCGTCTTGGTGCCAGCTTCATAGGTCGAAATCATCTGGCCATTGCGGAAGACCGTGCAATCATCGGCAAGCTCCTCGATTTCGTGCATGCGGTGGGAAATATAGACGATGGCCACGCCTTCCTTCTTCAAGCGTTGCAGCAGTGCAAAAACCTTCTCAACATCTGCGGCGGTGAGCGCTGAAGTCGCCTCATCCAGAATAAGGATCTTGGGCTTGCGGGCCAGCGCCTTGGCGATTTCGACCATCTGGCGGCGCGACAGGGAAAGCTCGCGCACGGGTGCGGAAGGGTGGATGTCTTCGGCGCCGGCGCGGGCCAGTGCCTCAAGCGCCAGCTTGCGCTGGGCCTTGCGGTCGATCATTCCAAGACGCGTGGGCGGATTGGCCGGAATGATATTGTCGGCCACCGTGAGGTCTGGAATGAGCGACAGTTCCTGAAAGACGCAGACAATGCCATGTGCGTTGGCCTCCGATGGCGAGAAGAATTTCACATCGTGGCCATCGAGGTTCATGGTGCCCGAGTCGGGCTGCACAACGCCTGCCATGATCTTGATCAGGGTGGATTTGCCCGCGCCATTTTCACCCAGCACGGCATGGATGCGGCCCCGGCGAAGTGCGATGGAGGCGCCATTTAGCGCGACAACACCACCGTAGCGCTTGGTGGTGTTCTCCATTCGAAAAAGAATGTCGGAATTCAAGGCCAGCCCCCTCGAAGACTCGGGTCTGGGCATCAGATACGCAGATGCCCAGACCCGGCAGTGCCCTGGGAGAACCTTACTGGTTTTCCTTCGTTTGTCCCATGATTTCCTGGGCCGAGAAATTCAGGCCGCAGGTCGGGAAGGAGTTGCCCACGAAGAAGTTGTCGGATTGATCGGCATAGAAATCTTCGCCGTCCTTGAAGTTGGGATCTTCAACGATGGCGGTCGGCAGCTTGATAGACTGCGGAATGACCTGACCGTCCAGGGCTGCAAGCGCCACTTTCATGGCGACGGCAACCTGGGCAGGACCCGTGCCGGCGGATGAACACTTGAGGCCTTCGCCAGAATACTGCGCGCAGAACTTGCGGAAGCCATTTTCCGTTTCACCGCCGAACGGAACGAAGGGATGCTTGGCATCCATCATGGCGCGGACAATGCCTGTATCACCACCTTGGGCGGCAATACCGTCAAACGGGCCACTTGTGGCGATGGCATCGGCTGCGACTTTCTGCGCCGTGCCGTCGTCCCACTTGCCGACCACCTCGGTGATCTTCCAGTCCTTGCCGGACTTGGCAAGGGTCTCGTTCAGGGCTTCATGGCGGTCCGTGTCGACGGAAGTGCCGATAACCCCGCGGACTTCAAGAATCTTGCCACCATTCGGCAGATGCTTGATCATCCAGTTGGCCCAGAGATCACCGAGACCGCGCTGGTCCACGTTCACGTTGATGGCATCCTCAGTGTCCAGGATGTTGTCGAATGCCACAAGCACAACGCCTGCTTCCTTGGCGCGCTTGATCACCGGGCCGAAGGATGTGGGGTTGATGGCATTGACGTCGATGGCATCGAAGCCTGAATCAATGAAGTTGTTGATGGCAGAAATCTGCGCCGGCGCATCTTCGCCGGTCGAGATGACCTTGAACTCCTTTAGCTTGGCGGCAATGTCAGGCTGGGCCGCATAGGCCTTCGCCGTCTGGATCATTTGGATGCGCCAGGAATTGGCGATGTAACCGTTAGCAAGCGCGATACGATAGGGGCCTTCCTTCTTGGGAAACTGGAAAAACTTGGTATCGGCGGCCCATGGCACCATGCAGGACGGATCCGTTGCGGGGCCGCTGACTATTTCAACAGCCAAGGCCATTCCCGACATGATTCCAAGTGCGATACCGCCCAACAGGGCAGATTGCAGTCGGCGTGAAAACTTCATTGATTTTCTCCCATGAAAATCCGGATTGATTGTTAGCCACAGCTGCCTTGGCGGCCGGATTCCACCTGAAGCTCAGAGAAAGCTAGCACAAATGTTTGCGCTGTCAATTGTCTGATAAATTGGACATTTGATGTTATTGAGAGGCACCCGGACTTGCGTTAGCTTCGTCAAAACTTTACCGGAGAGTCAAAAATCACACCGAAGCGGACCACACTCCACGATGTCGCCGATCTGGCGGGCGTGAGCGCCATCACCGTCTCGCGTGCCTTGCGCAAGCCGGAAACCGTATCGGCAAAGCTTAGGAACAGCATAGACACTGCCATCAGCAAGCTGGGCTATGTGCCCAATCTTGCCGCGAGCCGTCTGGCATCGGCGCGAAGTCATTCAATCGGTGTCATTGTACCCACTTTGTACAATGTCATCTTTGCTGACTATTTGCAGGCCATTCACGAGGTGCTTCTGCCGGCAAAGTTCCAGCCGCTTGTAGTCAACAGCCGCTATTCGGCCGAAGCGGAAGAGACTGCCATACGCACGCTGCTGGGGCAGCGGGTGGAAGCGATCATCATCGTCGGCACGGACCATACGCCAACAGCAAGACGCCTCCTTGCAGACGCGCGCATTCCGGTCGTCGAAACCTTTTCAAGAAGCGCCGATCCTATCGGAATGAATGTCGGATCCAGGCTCGACAAGGCCGGGATCGATGCGACAGGCTACCTGATTGGCCTAGGTCACAAGGAGGTCGGTTTCCTGGTTGGCAATATCGATGAGCGCGCCAGCCAGCGCCTCAACGGCTATCGCCTTGCCATGGGGAGTGCTGGCCTGGACCCGAACCGGCATGTCGTAACGCTGCCGCAACTGAATTCGGTGGCGCTCGGCGCGGCACTTGTTGCGGAAGTGAAAAAGCGTGGCCGGATGCCCGGTGCGCTGTTCTGCATCGACGACAATGTGGCACTTGGTGCGCTCCATGCGTTGCGGGGTCTTGGCTTGTCCGTGCCCGGAGATGTTTCAATACTTGGATTCCACGATCTGGACTTCGCCATCTGCACGGAGCCTGCCCTGTCGACGGTGTCGACAAACCGGTACAAGACAGGGGCACTGGCCGCCGAAATGACTCTCAAAGCACTAAATTCTCCCGGGTCGAGCCGGCGCAGATGGCATGACGTCGGCTATCGCCTCGTTCCAAGGGCAAGTACCGGTCCGGCGCAGGCAAGCATCTGACATTGCCGTGGCCCACTCAGCGCATATTGGAGCAGCGGCGTGATTGGAGGGGTGGTAGTGGCTGCGCCAGTTGGATAATCACCAAATTGGGCCACTGCATAAATGGAAATAACACTCGGAACTCAAAGCTTAAGAAAAAACTCAAAACCATGAAGCCTGATCCTAGGTGGATAAAGTTCTGTGTAAGTTGCGCGAACTATTCTTTCGATCTCGTCTCTCGAAACGTCGACAGGTATTGTTTTCAATTGCTCAAGTTGAATCATGCGCTTTGCTTCGCCGCTCCAGGATTCATGCGCTGACTTTGCCAGCATTGATTCAAGATAATCGGCACCGCCTCTTGCCAAACCGCTAGTGATGTCCACTAAAAGTTCGAAACAATGAAGATGTGTACGAGCAAGGAGGGAATCGAGCGTGTCTTCTTTGAGTATCGGAAATCTTCGGCACTCGAGTATTCTTCCGTTGTCCACTTTCTCATTCATCAAATGCGCTGTGACACCATAGTTTTTGGCATCATCATACAAGGCGAAGTTGATACAGCCGCTCCCTGGATACTCAACTGGGCCGGGGTGAAAGTTTATAGCCGCAATTGTCGCGCGGTCGAGCAGAGGCTTCCTTAGAATGGCAAGACTTCTAAAGCAGATGATATACTCGCCTTGCCAATGCTCGACGCTCTCGGGCAGCTGCTCGCCGCGGGCACTTGTCGTCAAACAGGTTACATCCCAGCCCAGCTGCTCAAGATGAGTAAATGCCTTAGCTGAAATGTCGCATCCAGTCCGAGCGAGAAAGAGAACCCGGGCCGTAGGCGATTGGCTCACGTCAGTTCTGACCGATTGGTTTCTGCTGTCCATCTCAAGATTCGAGGTTCTGAAATTCGGCGTACTGCCCCAAATCCTCCAGTAGCAATGTTCACGCGCCTGCCCCTGAATAGGCCCACTTAAGGTCTGCTTGCCGCCGATGGCAAGCTGACGACCGGATCATTGCCCAAAGAGGTAATGATTTCAAGTAAGGTCCGTGAACATTTCGACCTTCGTAGGCGAAGCGTTTCATATGATGAGAAGAACCAGATCAGCGGCACGCACAGAACCTCAACCACTTGAAGAAAAGTCAATCTTAATCCAATCCGTCAAATGCCGGGAGCTGACATTCAGATTTGATGGATCTTGGTTAAATCAATAAAAAATTGAGCCTGTGGCGCGGGAATTGCTTTATATGCAAAGACCCGGCGATTGTTGGCCATTAAAGGTTGATACTTCTACCGTCTGGACTATTCTTGTTAGCGCGGTTATTGGACGTGGTAATATTCCTATCCTATAGCTGAATTTTATCACATCAATCGCCGGAACAGTTGTTTTGGTTCGGAGTTGGTTGATCGAAGGTTTTTCGTCTTAGTGCATGCGAATAGCATTTGTTCAGGCAGGGCTCGGCGCAGGTGGTGCTGAAAAAATTGTGAGCTTGCTCGCTCAACACCGATTGAGTCTCGGTGACGAAGTTCATGTACTTGCCTTTAGAAATGAGCCAACCGGTAGCTATTTCCCTTACGATGAACGCGTTAAGATCGAAACTCCTTCGCCGTCTTCATTGGTATCCAGCGGCAGGCTAGCTCTTGCCGCAGCCAGAACGCTATGGCTCAGAAGCAGGTTCAAGGAAATACGCCCGGATCTCATCGTTTCTTTTCTGACAAAAACTAACGTTCTGGTGTTGCTGGCAAATTTCGGTCTCGATATCCCGGTTGTAATCTCTGAGCGCAACAATCCGTTAAGACAAGACGCCCACGCCTTTTGGTACCCCGCGAGCCTTATGCTGGCGCGCAGAGCTGGGGCGGTCGTCATGCAAACTGAGGCGGCATATGAGATGCTTCCAGGAAGTCTCAAGGCGCGTGCGCTTGTTATTCCGAATCCGGGTATGGCACCCAATGGTAGCCGCCGCATTGGCGGAGATGGCAAGACAATTGTGGCCGTTGGGCGGTTGGTCGGGCAAAAAGGCTTCGATCTGCTCATCGAAGCGGTCGCTCGCATAGGTGCAGATCTTCCAGAAGTTAGGCTTGTCATATTTGGAGAAGGACCTGACCGCGCTGCTCTGGAAGCTCAGGCCGCTGCACTGGGAATAGCTGACCGCGTAGACCTGCCGGGAAATACCACAAAGCCCGGAGCATGGATTTCAGCCGGAGATGTTTTCGTGCTTAGCTCCCGTTACGAAGGCTTTCCGAATGCGCTGATCGAAGCTCTTGCGGGAGGACTGCCGGTAGTCGCCTTCGACTGTCCTTGGGGTCCCTCCACCATCTTGACGCATGAGAAGAACGGATTGCTCGTCCCTGCAGAAAATGTGGAGGCCCTTGCAATGTCCCTCAAACGCCTGCTCACAGATCAGGCCACGCGAAAGAGAATATCCGCAGCAGCGCCCTCGGCCGCGGTAAGATTTTCTTTGGAAAGCGTGCTTGCCAGCTGGGATTCCGTCTTCACCAAGACGGCCAACGGCTCCTCGTTTTCATCGTTGTCGCCTGATTAATGTATATTCAGATCAAGTCTGCAACTTGGTGGAATTTTCTCTAGTGCGTGATCAGCTTAAGTGGGCACCGGTTAAGCGTCCGATCACGCACTAAACTAT
>JBIOWL010000421.1:0-16741 GCA_044868645.1 Aestuariivirga sp. | reverse complement strand
CCATGCGGCCGCGCAGCATGGGTGCGTTTTCGACTTCCGTGACGCCCGCTTCTTTCATGGCCTCCTCGCGGAAGGCGGGAAGTTCGTCATTGCGGACATCGAGAAAGAAGAAGGCCGGCGCCTTTCCCGGAATGCCGGCACGGATCTCGCGGCTGATGGTGGCATCAGTGAGAGCGAGAGCTACAAAGAGCGTAAGGCCGAGGCCCAAGGCCAGAATAACTGAGAGGGCCGATGATCCAGGGCGGTGCAGTGCTTTCACGGCCTGTCGCAACAGCAGGGGCCTTGCCTGCGGCAGGAGGGCAACAGACCTCAGAAGAGTAAGGGCGAGCAGCGCCAGCACCACGAAACTTCCGGCAAGGCCGCCGAGATAATAGAGCGTGATGCGTCCGTTGTCGAAGCTCACATAGATGAGAAGCGCGGCGATGCCGAGAATGGCGAGGGCCGCTGCGATGTAGGTCCACGCCAAGCCGCCGCCTTCCACAAGATGGGAGCGGAAAAGCGCGGTTCCTGGAATGCGGGCGATGCGGGCGAGTGGCACAATGGCGAAGGCCAGCGTGACCAGAAGGCCTAGGATCGCCGCAAAAAACAGAGGCTCCCAGGCGATGGACGTTGCAACGGGTAGAGGTAACACATCGCCGAAGAAGGTGCTGGCGAACCACGGTGTTGCCGCGCCTGCCATGAGCGCAATTGCAATGCCGAGCAGTGCCACCAACATGATCTCAGTGAGGAAGAGGCCGAAGACATTGGCTTGCGAGAGCCCGAGGCATTTCAATGTGGCGATGGTTGCGGTGCGGCGGCTGACAAAGGCGGAGACAGCATTGGCAATGCCTGCCCCACCAATGACGAGAGCCGAGATTCCTACCAGGGACATGAAGTAGGAGAGACGCTCGACAAATCGTTCAGCACCGGAGGCGGCGTTGTCGCGAGCCCGCACGCGCCATCCGGCATCGGGAAATTCCACATTGGCACGTTCAACAATGGCCTTGGCTTCCGCCAGCGTTGCGCCCTGCGGAAGCTTCACGCGATAGCGCCAGGTGATGAGGCTTCCCGGTTGGATGAGGCCTGTTTTCTCGAGAGCCGCATGGCTCATAAGGAGGCGCGGGCCCAGCACAATGCCATCGGAGATACGGTCGGGCTCATTTGCAATAACGGCATGCACTGCAAGTTCACTGGCGCCGATCTTGAACGTGTCTCCAATCTTGAGTCCGAGCCGTCCCAACAGCAGCGGGTCAACGGCAACGCCTTCAGGAGAATTACCCTTGGTTACAGGAGGCTGAAGCGCCCCTTCCTCATAGGCCATTGCGCCATAGAGCGGATAGGCTTCACCGATGGCCTTGATCTCGACGAGTGTCGAACGGCCATTGGCGGTGGCCATGGCGCGCAGCGTTGCCACGCGGCTCACTTCGCCAAGACTTGCGATGAAGGCTTTTTCTTTTTCATTCACCTCGCGGTGAATGAGAGAGAATTCGATATCGCCTCCAAGCAGCGGCTGGCCCTGTTCAGTGAGGCCACGCTCGATGGCTGCGCCCAGCGAGCCGATGATGGCGATGGAAGCAACGCCGAGCGTGAGGCAGGTCAAGAGAATCCAGAAACCTTTCAGGCCGGAGCGCAGGTTCTTCAGCCCATAGGACAGCCACAGGATTGGCTTCATGAAGTGGTCCCGCGCTTTTTGTGCTCACTCACTTCGCCGTCACGGACATCGAGCAAGCGGCCGCAGCGCCGCGCCAGCGCAGGATCGTGGGTGACGAGCAGCAGCGTGGCGCCTTCGCGCGCCTTGAGATCAAAGAGGAGATCGATGATCGCTTTGCCCGTCTCCTGATCGAGATTTCCTGTCGGCTCGTCGGCAAGCAGCACCCTGGCGCCGGAAGCGAGAGCACGGGCAATCGCCACCCGCTGCTGTTCGCCGCCGGAAAGCTGGCCGGGATAATGCGTAAGGCGATGGCCCAGTCCCACGCGTTCAAGTCCTGCCTTTGCTTTGGATGCTGCATCATGCGCGCCCTTGAACTCCAGCGGAATGGCGACATTCTCAAGAGCGTTGAGTGTGGGGATCAAATGAAAGGACTGGAAGATAATGCCGATGGCATCGCGCCTGAAGCGTGAGAGTGCTTCCTCGCCCTTGTCGTGGAGCGTTGTGCCATTGACGCTGATATGGCCGCGCGTCACCGGTTCAAGCCCGGCAATCACCATGAGGAGAGATGTCTTGCCTGAGCCCGAGGGCCCGACAATGCCGATGGCCTCGCCCGCTTCGGCGGTGAAAGAGACATTCTTCAGGATGTGCACCGGGCCGGCGCGAGAAGGCAATGTCAGGTCAACGTCATCAAGGGCGAGAATGGTCATGGTTTGTTGGGGCTGATTCGAGGGAACTGAGGAAACACAGATGGGGGCTGGCACTGCCGATGTCGAGTGAACAACTTGCAAGATCAGTGGGTCTGCCCCCACATAGGCGGCCATGTTCATCTCCCTGAAGACGTTCCTCATTCCGTTTTCCGTCGCATTGGTCATGCTCGCCAACCCGGCAAGGGCCGAGCCCATCACTATTCTTGCCCTGGGCGACAGCCTGATGGCGGGGCCTGGCCTTGATCCTTCGGCTGCCTTTCCGGCACGGCTGGAGGCAGCGCTAAAGGCAAGGGGCCATGATGTATCGGTGCGCAATGCCGGTGTTTCCGGCGATACAGCAGCACAAGGTGCAGCGCGCCTCGACTGGGCGCTGACCGATGATGTGGATGCGGCAATCGTGGAACTCGGAGCCAATGACGCCTTGCGGGGCCTTCCAGTTAATCAGGCTGAAGCGGCGCTCAACGAGATTCTTAGCAAGCTCAAGGCCAAGGGCCTTCCGGTGCTGCTGGCGGGCATGCGCGCGCCGCCTAATCTGGGGCCTGACTATGCCGGTGAGTTCGACGGCATGTACCGGCGCCTTGCGGAGGCCCATGGCGTTGCCGTTTATCCCTTTTTTCTTGAGGGTGTTGCTGCAAGGCCGGACCTCAACCAGGCCGACGGCATGCACCCCAATGGAAAGGGAGTTGAACTGATTGTGGAGAAAATTCTCCCTGCTGTGGAAACCTTGATAACCGCGGCGAAGGAAAACCCTTGAGATCGGCCCGAATCAAGCTAGCTTATCGGAAAAATGGAGGTTCCCATGCCGCGGCTCTTCACCGGACTGGAAATCCCGCCCGAAGTGGCGCTCGACCTCCAGATCATGCAAGGGGGCATTCCCGGTGCCCGCTGGATGGACCCGGACAATTATCATCTCACCATCCGCTTTATCGGCGACATCGATGCTGGGCTCGGGCGGGAAGTGGCGCATGCGCTTGACCAGGTGACCTTCAAGCCCTTTCAGATGAAGCTGAAGGGGGTGGGCGTTTTCGGTGGTAACAAGCCCCATTCGCTCTATGCCGGAGTTGAAGAGAACGGTGAATTGCGGCGCCTCCGCGATGTGCAGGAGCGTATCTGCCAGGTGCTGGGGCTTGCCGCAGAGCCGCGCCGTTTCCAGCCTCATGTAACATTGGCCCGGCTCAAGGAGCCGGATTTGCGCGCCCTGCAGCGCTGGGTCGAGGTGCATTCGCTCTATTCGACGCCGGCCTTTGATGTGCATGAGTTCGTGCTGTTCTCGTCTCGGCCACTGAAAGGCGGCGGGCCCTATGCGGTGGAGGAATCCTATCTCGCAGGTGTTCCGGCATGAGTGAACGATTACAGGGACCAGCCCGCATCAAGGCGCTGCAAGGCCTTTCCGGCTGGGAGGAGGTTCAGAGCCGGGATGCCATCACCAAGACCTATCGTTTCAAGAACTTCCGCAAGGCTTTTGCCTTCATGAGCGAGGCCGCATTAGTGGCCGAGAAAATGGACCATCATCCGGAATGGGCCAATGTTTATGGCAAGGTTGAGGTGACGCTAACCACCCATTCGGCCCAGGGTGTGACCTCACTCGACATTGCGCTTGCTCAGAAAATGGACGAGATTGCAACAGGTTAAAGACTGTTTCCGGGACCACATTACGGGCCGGTAACTTGACGAAGCAGACCGGCAACATCATATTTGCCAACGAATTGCCACGAGGAGGGCAACACATGGCTGAACATCCATTCCCGACCCGGACGGTCACACAGACCCGAGCCGAGATCGACCAGGGCCTCAGGTCCTATATGCTGGGCGTTTACAACTACATGGCATTGGGCGTGGCACTGACCGCCGCCATCGTCATGCTTGTTGCTTCGAACCCCGCCGCACTTGCCGCCGTCTATGGCCTCAAGTGGGTTTTGTTTATCGCAGTTCTTGGCCTCGGCTTCTTTGCGCCAAGGCTGATCTTTTCCGGCAATACCGCGCTCGCCCATGTGGCCTATTGGGGTTATGCGGGTCTCTGGGGCCTGATGATCGCGCCGATGGTGGGAAGCTACCTCGCCATTGCGCCCACCATGGTCTTCCAGGCTTTTCTCATCACAGCCGTCACATTCGGAACTACCAGCCTTGTTGGGTACGTCACCAAGCGTGATCTTTCCGGCTTCGGCGGCTTCTTCATGATGGCCTCAATCGGCATCATCATCGCCATGCTGGTCAATGTGTTCTTCTTCCAGAGCGTGGGTTTCAGCCTCATCACCTCGATCATCACGGTGCTGCTGTTCTCGGGCGTTACTGCCTGGGAAACCCAGCAGATCAAGGAGATGTATGTGGAAGGTGATGCCGCGGGCGTGGCGCAAGGCAAGGCCATCTTCGGCGCCTTTGCTCTCTATGGCTCGTTCGTGACGCTGTTCGTCCACATCCTCAATATCATGGGGATCATGCGCAGCGAATAAGGCGCAAAGTCTATACTGAAGCTCCAGACCCCGGTCGGACAAGACCGGGGTTTTTCTTTCAGCTATGGGCCAATCGCGGTTTCTTGAAGAGGACGCGGAGGACCGTGGCGAGGTCATTGCCGCGCTTGAGGATGAGACCGCCCTGCGCCACCACGGCAAACTGCTGCTGCTTGCGGACAAGCGCAGGGTCCTTGACGATGCGGTAAAGCGGCTGTTCGCTGGTCCTTCGGAAAATCGAAAAGATGGCGAGTTCCCGGGTGAAGTCCAAGGCATAATCGCGCCAGTCGCCGCTGGCGACGAAGCGGCCGTAAAGGTCCAGCAAAAGGGTCATTTCACGGCGGTCAAAGGCCACCGTTTTTCTGGGGGCCAGAGGGAAAGCCACGAGTGTGGCCTCGCCTCCGCCCCGGAAACCGTCATCGGCTGTGTTCTCCACAGGCATCAAGGCTCCGTCATTCACCTGATACATTGGGGTGCTTCGGTCGCAATGGCAAGAGCGGGACAAAATTCTAAAATTCGCCCCAATTCTACCTTGGAGCAGCCCGAATGCGGCAGGATAGTCCCTTTGTTGCCTCGACGGCCCGGCTGGTTCGCTTCGGTTCCCAAGCCCCCCAGCCCCCCGATGCCATAATCTGGCCGGGCCTCACGCAAGCTGTGTGTGAGTAGTGTCAGTTTGTTCAGTTTGTGAGGCGTCAAACATAATGGCCAGCTTGTTGCTGGCCATTTTTTTTGTGGGCCTTGACCCAGAGGCTCCCAGGCCCATATTGCGCGCCAAAGCAATATGTTACGAGGCGATGTGACAATGGCTGGGGTCAAGGCAAAGAACCAGAAGAAGGTTGAGCTGGGCGAGAAGCAACCTTTCCAGGCAGAGGTGGCAAAGCTTCTCAGCCTGATGGTGCATTCGGTCTATTCGGACAGGGACGTATTCCTCAGGGAACTCATTTCCAATGCTTCGGACGCGCTGGACAAACTCCGTTACGAATCAATCGCCAAGCCGGCGCTTCTGGAAAAGGAGCCAGAGCTTTCCATCTCCATCGCTGCCGACAAGAAGAGGGGCACGCTGACGGTCACGGATACGGGGATCGGCATGAGCGCCGAGGAACTTGCCTCCCATCTCGGCACCATTGCGCGCTCCGGCACCGAGGCCTTCGTCGAAAAGGCCAAGGGCGATCTCAACCTCATCGGGCAGTTCGGTGTCGGCTTCTATGCGGCCTTCATGGTGGCGGACAAGGTGGAGGTAACGTCACGGAAGGCGGGCAGCGCCAAGACGCATCTCTGGTCGTCTGACGGACTTGGCAGCTTCACGGTGAGCGAAGCGGAGAAGGGTCCGCGCGGCACCAGGATCGTTCTCCATCTCAAGAAGGATGCGCAAGGCTATCTCGAGCCGTGGAAGATCGAGAGTGTGGTCAAGGCCTATTCCGATCATATCGCCCATCCGATCAAGCTTGCGGAAGAGAAGGACACGAGCCGCCAGATCAATTCTGCGAGCGCCATATGGGCACGGCCTAAGGCGGAAGTGACGGTAGAGCAGCACAAGGAATTCTACCAGGCGCTCGCCCATGTCTCTGGCGAGCCGGTCCTCACGCTTCACTACAAGGCGGAAGGGCGGAACGAATATCACGTGCTGCTCTATGTGCCGGGCGAGCGGCCCTTCGATCTTTATGATCCGCAGCGCAAAGGCAGGCAGAAGCTCTATGTGCGCCGCGTCTTCATCGCTGATGATGCGGAACTTCTACCGGCTTATTTGCGCTTTGTGCGCGGTGTGGTGGATTCGGCGGATATGCCACTCAATCTGTCTCGCGAGATGCTGCAGAACAATCCGGATGTGGTAGCTGTCAGGAAGGCGCTTACCAACCGGGTGCTGTCCGAACTCAAGAAACTCTCCGAGAAAGACAAGGATGCTTTCAACAAGATCTGGGACCTGTTCGCGCCTGTCATCAAGGAGGGCCTTTATGAGGATTTCGAGCGGCGCGAGCAGATTTTCGAATTTGCGCGTTTCAAATCCACCAAGGCGGAAGCGCAAACGCTGCGCGACTATGTGAACGGCCTCAAGGAAAACCAGACGGCAATCTATTACATCACGGCGGAAGATGCGGTGAAGGCGGCGGCTTCCCCACAACTTGAAGGTTACAGGGCGCGGGACATCGAAGTGCTGCTCCTCACCGATCCCGTTGACAGTTTCTGGGTGAGGACCGCCATGGGCTTTGACGGCAAGCCTTTCGTTTCCGTGAACCAGGGTGCGAGCGATCTCGACAAGATCAAGCCTGCAACGGCCAAGGACGAGAAAAAACCGGATGATCCGGCGCTCGGTAAATTGATCGCATCACTCAAAGCGGCGTTGGGTGAGAAGGTGAAAGACGTGCGGGTGTCGGACAGGCTCACGGACAGCGCCGTCTGCATCGTCAATGACGGGCAATTGGACCGTGCGCTGGAGCGCATGCTGTCGCGGCAGAAGGATTCGGGCGTTTCGGTGAGTGCACCAGTCCTCGAGATCAATGGCAGCCATGGGTTGATCAAGGCGCTGGCGGCGAAGGCTGAGACGGGCGGTGATCTTGCGGATGCGGCGCATCTTCTGTTGGATCAGGCCTTCATCCTGGAAGGTGAAGTGGTGGCAGACCCTGGCGGGTTCGGGCGGCGGCTTTCTGCAGTGATGGCGCAGCTTTACGGCTGAGTTGTTGCGGCGACAACACATGCGCAAATGAATTGCGTTTTGGCATTGCTTGATGCGGGAATCGTGCTATGCAGCGCGCCCAACCAATTACGCAGGAGGATCATCATGGAGCCATACAAAACGCGACGCTGATCCCCGGCCCCTCAGGGTCCGGTGCCCTGAGCGGTCAAGCGTAATTCGCGCCTAAGGCGCACTTTCAAAACATCATTCACTGTTGCTGCCATGGCCTTGTTGGTCCGTGGCGCACATTCATCAGCCTTTTTCAATCATTGCGGCAAGCATTGCCTGTCCGCACAGGAACACACATGTCCATCATTCTGCAATGGCTTCAGCTTGTGCTGAAGCTCCGCCAATCTCAGTCCGAAAAAGATGATCCGCGCCACATTTATGCGGTGCGGCGGGAACGTTTGTCAGCGCGCGACAAGAACAATCTCTTTATTGCGGCACACCGCCGCTTCATCCTGTGATGTGCAGGACAGAGCTGCCGGAACTTCGCGCGATGGCGGTGTCAAGCCGCGCCATGGCGAGATTGAAGGCTTCAGCAGGCGGATGCTTCAGCCGATGAGCGAGATAGAGGCCCGAAAGAAAATCACCTGTGCCGTGGGGCACCTGGGCGAGGCGTTTTGCTTTGTGCGACTGCGTTTTACCTTCCGCAATGAGCATGGTTGTCAGTGCACCGCCAGACGTCACAGAGGTGATGAGTGTTTCCGCAAGGCCAAGATGTGATGCTGCAACTGTTGCAGTTTTCTCGTCGCCAACATCCTTGCCCGTGAGCCAGGAGAGTTCAAAGGTATTGGGTGTTGCGATGGAGGCGAGCGGAATGAGGTGGTCGCGGATGGCTGCGGCAACAGCTTGCGGCACATAGCACGCGCCGTCATCACCGATCACCGGATCGACGAGGACAACGCAGTTGGAGTTTTGTTTTTTGATGTGAGCGATGGCCTGCGCCGCCACTTTCACCTGTTCGGCATCGGCGAAATAGCCAGCCATCACAGCATCGCAGTTTTTGAGCGCTTCGAGCTTCTCCAGTTTTTCAATCATCTCCTGCATGAGAGGCGCAGGCGTGCGCTGGCCTGATGGCGCGCCGTGGCCCGGATGAAAAGAGAGAAGAATGGTGGGAAGGGCCATGACCTCGTGGCCTTCAGATTGCAATGCGGGCACTGCGGCTGAATTGCCAACCGGGCCGAAGACTGTTTGCGAAGAAATGGCGAGGACTTTCGCCATCAGAAAATGTTTTTTTCGAAGAGCGGCTTTCCCGCAGCAATTCTCTCAACGCCGAGCGCCTTCAGATCAATGGTGCGGTATTCGCCAAAGCAGATCAATTCGGCGATAGCATTTCCGGTGGCAGGTCCCTGCTGGATGCCGTGGCCGGAAAAACCATTGCCCAGATAAAAATTGGCGTGGGCCGGATGCCTGCCGATGACGCCGTTGTGGTCGAACCAGTTGTAGTCATAGTGTCCGACCCAGGAGCCCACCATCTTTACCGCTTCAAAGGCGGGCACGCGGGCGGCGGCAAGCGGCCAGAGTTTTTCTTCAAACCAGGAGAAATCCATCTCCCAGTCCTTGACCTGGGGTTCTTCCTCTTCTGTGGGCGTGAAGCCCCAGAGGAAGTTGCGGCCTTCGGGACGGAAGTAAATGCCGTTGATATCGAAGGTGAGGGGGCCTTTGCGAAGGGCGTCCGTTGCCGCCGGGCAATCGACGACATAGACATAGCGCTTGGCGGGCGAGACCGGGAGGTCAAGCTCTGCCATGGCGGCGATCTTTCCGCCGCTGGTGCCCGCCGCATTGACAACGGCTTTGGTGGAAAGTTTTTCGCCCGTCGAAAGTTCGACGCGCCAGCCGCCGTTCTCTTCGGCAAGCGCCGTCACCTCGGTGGTGATGAAATCGACATCTTTCGCAATGGCTGCCTTGCGGATGAGATTCATGAATTGATAGGGATCGAACCAGCCCTCGCCGCTCTGGCCGAAGGAAGCGGCAGCAATGCCTTCGAAGGACATGTAGGGAAAGCGCTTTTCCAAATCCGCTGGCCCCATGAGAACGGTATCGGCGCCCATGGAGATCTGGAGCCTGGCGTTCTCCTCAAGCACCGGCACGGAGGCTTCACTGGCGAGAACCAGATAGCCCTGTTCCTTGAAACCCACATCGGCGTCGGGGCCGAATTCCTGTTTCAGGTTGCGGATGAGCGTCAGGCCAAATTCGGAAAGCCTGATGTTCTCGGGCGTTGAGAACTGCCGCCTGATACCGCCCCAGGAAAGTGCCGTGCAGGACTGCTTGTAGCTTGGGTCTTTCTCGATGAGAGCGATGGAGCCCGTAAAGCCGTTCCTGCGGAGATAATAGGCGGTGGAGCTGCCGACAATGGCAGCCCCGATAATCACGACATCATAGGAGCGCATGGCCCCTATTGCCTGAGGGTCTGGCGTTGCTCAAGCGGCGTTGTGGCACGGGCCTTTGCGAAGGCGGTCCCTGCAAAAGTCGGCTTTCCATGCTGCGGTGCAAAAGCTAGGCTTGGGCCATGACTGCGAAACCCCGCCGCTCCGTTCTCTACATGCCGGGCGACAAGCCCCGCGCCCTGGAAAAAGCCAGGACGCTTGCCGCCGATGCCCTGATCCTGGACCTTGAGGATTCGGTGGCGCTGGAACAGAAGGCGGAAGCCCGCAGGCTTATTGCCGAGGCCATGAAAGCAGGCGGTTTCGGGCGCCGGGAAGTCACGATCCGGGTCAACGGACTTAGCACAGCCTGGTATCAGGAAGACTTCGCCATGGCGGTGGCGGCGAAGCCCCATGCCATTCTGGTGCCCAAGGTATCGTCCGCCGATGATCTTTTAGTGGCGGCGGAATTTGCAAAGGGCATTTCACTTTGGGCGATGATCGAAACGCCGCTTGCCATCGTCAATCTCGGAGAAATCGGCAAGGCTGCGGCAACGCATGATCTCAATTGTCTTGTGATCGGCACCAATGACCTTGTGAAGGAAAGCCGCATGAGCGCGACTGGCGGGCGATTTGCGCTAGTGCCGGCGCTCTCGCAATGCGTGCTGGCGGCGCGGGCCTTCGGGCTTTCCTGCATCGATGGTGTCTTCAACGACATCAAGAATGAAGCGGGGTTTCTCGCCGAATGCGAACAGGGCAAGGCGCTCGGCATGGATGGCAAGACGCTGATCCACCCGTCGCAGATCGCGCCGTGCAACAAGGTGTTCTCGCCTTCGGCGGAGGATGTGGCCTGGGCCAAGGGCGTGGTTGAAGTCTTTGCCAAGCCGGAAAATGCGGGCAAGGGCGTTGTCGCCCATGAAGGGCGCATGGTGGAGCGACTGCATCTCGACATGGCCAAGCATGTTCTCGCCATCGCCGAGGCGGTGGCAGAAGGCGTTGCAGAGGCTGCCGCGGAGACGGTGCTGTGAGCAAATCAGCTGCCGGAAATTTCCTCGAAGATTTCCATGTGGGTCAGCGGATCGCCCATGCCACCCCGCGCACAATCACGAACGGTGATGTGGCGCTTTACACGGCGCTTTATGGTTCGCGCTTTGCCGTGCAATCGTCGGATGCCTTTGCCAAGGCTTGCGGCTATTGGGCAGCACCCGCCGATGATCTCCTCGCCTTTCACATCGTCTTCGGCAAGAGCGTTCCCGACATCTCGCTCAATGCAGTTGCCAATCTTGGCTATGCGGAATGCCAGTTCTTGAAGCCAGTCTATGCGGGCGATTCGCTTTCAGCCTCGAGCGAGGTGATCGGCCTCAAGGAAAACTCGAACAAACAGACGGGTGTGGTCTATGTGCGTACCACGGGCACAAACCAGCGCGGCGAAGAGGTGTTGCACTTTATACGCTGGGTGATGGTGAAGAAGCGCAATGAAGCTTCAATCATTGATGGACAAGCCACTCCATCACTTGCGCCCTTTGTAGAAGCAAAGCATTTGGGCAGCGCCGTGCCGGAACTTAACACTTATGACCGCTTGTTGGCTGGAAGCCCGCATGGCTTTGCCGACTACACAATTGGCGAGCGCATCGACCATATGGACGGCATGACCGTGGAGGAAGCGGAGCATCAACTGGTGACGCGGCTCTACCAGAACACAGCGCGGGTGCATTTCAACAACCACATAGAGTCGCAGGGCCGTTTCGGCAGAAGGCTTGTCTATGGCGGGCATGTGATGTCGCTGGCGCGGTCGCTTTCCTTCAATGGGCTCGCCAACGCCTTTCATATCGCGGCTATCAATGGCGGGCGGCATGTGGCGCCGCTCTTTGCAGGTGACACCGTCTATGCATGGAGTGAGATCAGGGAGAAGGCGGAGATTCCGGGCCGCAAGGACATCGGCGTGCTGCGCATCGTGACGCGGGCCACGAAGAATGTCGCAAGTTCCTCATTCCAGATTGAAGACGGCGGGCCGGACAAGCCTGGTGTCATTCTGGAACTGGATTACTGGGCGATCATTCCGCGCTAGAGCATGTCCCGCACAAGTTAAATGACTTTTGCGATGAGGACATGCTCCAGCATATCATGTTGGCGCGAATTCTTTTCGACCGCGTAATTATACGCGGTCGGAAAGCGCTAAATGTAATTGGAATCCATCAACCAAAGCAGCAGCGAAGCGGAAATGGCGGCAAGACCAGTTCCCAGCGCGATGGCGCCGGAGACGGCAGGCACGGCCTCATCATTGCGCTGGGCAAAGAGAAAGGCATTGGCGCCCGTCGGCATCGCTGCAAAGAGCACAGCGACCTTGATCCACAAGGGCGGCAGGGTGACGGCAAAGCGGCAGAGGAGAAAAACAAGGATGGGCATCAGCACCATCTTGAGGCCGATCAGGGTGAACATGCCGTCCCAGGAGCCTTTCAGCGAATAGGCAGAAAGCGAGACACCAAGGGCAAAGAGCGCGGTCGGCACGCCGGCATCGGCCAGCATGGATAACATCCTGTCAGGCACCGGATGAAGCCCGAGCCCCGTGAAACGCCAGAGGGCTCCCGCGGCAAGCGCCAGCACAATGGCGTTGGTGGCAAGCTGGGTGGCCAGTTCCTTTGCTGTTTTGGCAAGGGAAAAGCTGCCTGAATGACGGGCCAGCTCGCGATGCAGCGTTGCCGAGAACCACAAGACGGGCGCGTGGATGGAAAGGATCATGCCGAGCGGCACGGCAATGGCATTGCCGAAATGGGCAAGGGCCAGCGGCGTTCCGAGCAATGCAAGATTGCCGAAGCCTGTGGCCATGGATGCCGCTGCGCCGCCACTGTGGTTGAGGCTTTCAAAGGAGCGCGAAACAAGTGCCGCCGCGAGCCAGGCCAAGGCGAGACCGCCGAAATAAGCAAGCCACAGGGCCCAGGGTGCGCCTGCCTGGCCGTCCATGCTTGCGACGGTGCGGAAGAGGAAGGCTGGAATGGCAATGTTGAAAACGAAGAGAGAGATACCGCGGCCTGCTTGCGCATCGATCACCCGGGCGCGGGCAAAAATGTAGCCCAGAACGATGAGGCCGAAGACGGGAAGAACCGTGGTGATGATGGCGTGCAAGGTTTAGATTGGCACCTTCTTTGCCGCCGTTTTTTCGTCGCCCGTGTTCGGCGTGCCCTGCGGCTCGATGACCAGCACGTGGCATTCCTCCTCGGCGACGGGGCAGTGCTCGACACCCTTGGGCACCACAAAGACTTCTCCAGGTCCCAGCTTCACGTCGCGGTCGCGTAGCTTGATGACGAGAGTGCCTTTGAGCACATGGAAAAAGTCATCCGTATCGGGATGTGAATGCCAGACGAACTCGCCCTTCAGCTTGGCCAGCAGCAAGTCGTTGCCATTGTATTGGCCGATGATCTTGGGCGACCAATATTCGGAGAATTTGGAAAGCTTCTCTGAGAGATTTATCGCGGGCTCCGGCATGCTACAACCATGTCCGGCTTGCCGCCGCCTTCTTTTCGAAAGCATCGATGGATTTGGATTTCTCCAGCGTAAGGCCGATGTCATCGAGGCCGTTCAAGAGGCAGTGCTTGCGGAAGGGGTCGATGTCGAATTTGATCATGCCGCCATCGGGGCCGCGGATTTCCTGATTGGGAAGATCGATGGTGAGAGTGGCATTTGCGCCGCGCTCGGCATCATCGAGAAGTTTCTTCAGGTCATCGGGCGAAACCACGATGGGCAGAATGCCGTTCTTGAAGCAGTTGTTGTAGAAAATGTCGGCAAAGCTCGTGGAGATGACGCAGCGGATGCCGAAGTCGAGAAGAGCCCAGGGCGCATGCTCGCGCGAGGAGCCGCAGCCGAAATTATCGCCGGCCACCAAAACTTGCGCCTTGCGATAGGCAGGCTTGTTCAGAACGAAATCGGGAAGCTCCGCGCCGTCCTGGGTGTAGCGCATCTCATAGAACAGGGACTTGCCGAGCCCCGTGCGCTTGATCGTTTTCAAGAACTGCTTGGGGATGATCATGTCGGTGTCGATGTTGACGATGTTGAGCGGGGCCGCCACACCAGTCAAAGTCTCGAATTTCTGCATGATGTTTTTCCCTTACGCTGCGAGGCTGACGGAGGCTGCTTCATCAGCCCCGATCATCAGGTTGAGATTTTGCACGGCGGCGCCGGAAGCGCCTTTTCCGAGATTGTCATAGATCGCCATTAGCACGATGTGGCCGCGTGCTTCATTGGCGAAAACATGAAGGCGCATGTCATTCGTATTGTTGAGAGCTTCAGGATCGATCTCTGCGGCGCGTTCAATTGCTTCGATTGGCGCAACCGAGATAAAGCGGCTGCTGTGATACCAGGTTGCGATGGCCTGGTGGATCAGGCTTGCATTCGTTCCGGGCTTGAACTGCGAAAGATGGAGCGGCACCGAGGTCAGCATGCCTTGGGCAAAATTGCCAACGGTTGGCTGGAAGATCACGTCGCGGGAAATCCCGGTGTAATATTTCATCTCCGGCAGATGCTTGTGATTGAAGGTGAGGCCATAGGGCATGAAGCGCGAAGCTCTCTCGCCTCTCGCCTCATAGTCTTCAATCATCTTGCGGCCGCCGCCGGAATAGCCGGAAATGCCGGAATAGGTGAGCAGCGCATCCTTCGGCAGCAGCCCTGCTACGATGAGCGGCCTTACCAGCGCGATGAAGCCTTGCGGCCAGCAGCCGGGATTGGTGACGCGCGGTGCAGCAGCAATCTTGCGCGCCTGGTTCTGGTCAAGCTCGGGAAAGCCATAGGCCCAATCGGGGTTGACGCGAAAAGCCGTCGAGGCGTCGATCACGCGGGTCTTTGATTTGGCATCGATCAGAGCCACGGCTTCGATGGCCGCCTCATCGGGCAGACAGAGGATCGCCACATCGGCGCTGTTCAGTAGTTCACGGCGCGCGCCCGCATCCTTGCGCTTTTCGGGCGCAATGGAAACAAGCTCCAGATCGGTCCGGCCCTTGAGCCGGTCCCTGATCTGCAGGCCAGTAGTGCCGGCCTCGCCGTCTATGAAAATCAATGGTTTCGCCATGGGCGGGGCATTTAGGGCCTAAATCCCGGGCTTTCAACATGAATGGCAGATAAACAGCGGGCTCATGCGGGGTTCAGGCCCCGAGGCCTAGAAAGGGTGCCATCAACGGTGATCCCCACCAATGACCCGACTCAGGAAGGAATACACCATGTTCAAGACCACCCTTATCGCCGCCGCCGCCCTCGCAGCCGTCACCGCCGGAATGGCCTCCACCGCCCAAGCCAAGGTGAACTTTGACGTTCATGTGGGCGTCCCGGGCTTCTATGGCCACGGCTATTACCCTGGTTATTACCCCGTCTATGATGACGGCTACTATGGTGACGATTGCTTCACCAAGAAGGTGAAGAAGGTGAAGTGGCACGACCACGGCGGCTTCATGCACAAGCATGTGACCTGGAAGAAGAAGCTGATTTGCTACTAAGCCAACCACTCCCCATATAAGACAGGTTCTCCCAGCCCCGATCCCCTGCAAGTGTGAAGGATGAGGAGACAAATGGACCGGCTGGTCAGGCTGACCAGCCGGTCCTTTTCATTCAAAATCCGGTGATGCGAACTATTCGCAAGAGAACAGGCAGTTGCCTTCGCCCTTAGCGGTCATGGCCTGCACGGTGGTATAGGCGGCAAGACCGCCGGCAATGGTTGTTAGAATCACCAGGCCCAGAAGAATGCGGCGCAGGAAACGCGCATCAGCTTTGACTGTCGTATTCACAATAAACCCCACTTCCCAAATGCCGCCGGCAACCCCCGCTGCCCGACTCATGCATTTAGCTTTCGATGCGTCTCTTTAGCGTAAAAAAAGGGTAAGGCAATGGTTAACGGCAGCACTTTTTTCAGTGCCGCCAAGTGCTTGATCAACCGTTGCGAATATCGACGAATCGTCCGGCAAGAGCTGCCGCTGCCGCCATTTGTGGCGAAACGAGGTGTGTTCTTCCGCGATAGCCCTGCCTTCCCTCGAAGTTGCGATTCGAAGTGGAGGCGCAGCGCTGGCCGGGTTTCAACTGGTCAGGATTCATGCCAAGGCACATGGAGCAGCCAGGCTCGCGCCATTCAAAGCCAGCCTCCTTGAAAATCCTGTCGAGGCCCTCGGCTTCGGCTTGTTGCTTCACGAGTCCTGAGCCCGGAACGATCATGGCATAGGCGAGGGAGCCTGCGATTTTCTTGCCTTCAACGATCTTGGCCACGTTGCGCAGATCCTCAATGCGGCCATTGGTGCAGGAGCCGATCCAGATCACATCAAGCGGAATGTCGGTCATCCTGGTGCCGGGGGTGAGGCCCATATATTCCAGCGCCCGCCATTTGGACTTGCGCTTGCCCTCGTCTGAGATGAGGTCCGGGTTCGGCACCTCGCCTGCGATGGAGACCACGTCTTCGGGCGAAGTGCCCCAGGAGACGATGGGCGGCAGCGAGGCGGCATCAAGCTTCACCACGCGGTCGAAATGGGCGCCATCATCCGTAAGCAGAGTATCCCAATATTTGCGGGCCTTGTCCCAGCTTTCGCCCTTGGGCGCCATGGGGCGGTCCTTGAGATAAGCGTAAGCCTTTTCGTCGGGCGCCACCATGCCGGCCCGCGCGCCGCCTTCGATCGACATGTTGCAGATGGTCATGCGGCCTTCCATGGAAAGGTCGCGGATCGCTTCGCCGGCATATTCGATGACGGAGCCGGTGCCGCCTGCCGTTCCGATCTCGCCGATGATGGCGAGAATGATGTCTTTCGCCGTGGAATGCGGGGCCAATTTGCCGTCGACCTGAACCAGCATGTTCTTCGCCTTCTTCTGGATCAACGTCTGAGTGGCAAGAACATGTTCCACTTCAGACGTGCCGATGCCATGGGCGAGCGCGCCAAATGCGCCATGGGTCGAGG